>NZ_JARBDC010000002.1:0-94650 GCF_036577625.1 Paenibacillus sp. GYB003
TCATCCTGCACCCTCTACAATGGAGATTTTTTTCGGTTTTGTCCACGAAAATGGTATAATATTTGGAACAAATAGTAAATTATAGATCGTTTTTTTATATGTGAGCTTTGATGCAACGCTAGTGGAGCTTTTCCCGTTCATACGCACCGAGTCTTGTCCGGAGTCAAAAATAACAGGACATTTTCCGGTATTGCGGTTCAGCATTTCGCTGTTCGCTTCAATTTTAGGCCCAATCCGGCGAAAAAAAGAGAGCGCCTCCGGGGAGCTCCCTCCTTCCGTCGGCTTACGCCGCCGCTTGCATAAAAGCGGCAATGCCCCGCCTGCCTTCTGCCTTCTGCCTCTGCCGCCGCCCGCCTCGCGCCGATGCGGCCGCTTTACTTTTGCTGCTCGGCCAGCTTCTGGTTCGCTTGGTCCTGAACCTTCCGCACGATCGTGTTGACGTCCGTCCCTCCGGCCGCAATGTCTTTTCTCGCCGCCTCCACGTAGGTGCCGACGATGCCGTCGTATTTCGTGATCGCCGGCAGGCCCGGCTTCGTCTTGAACGGCGCCTGCACGTTTTTGCCTTGAAATTCCGGCAGCTTGGAGCCGTACACCTTTTTGATGTCGTCGCTGCGCAGCACGCTCGGCGTGCCGTACTCGCTCATCAGCTTCTGCACTTCGTCGGACGTGATCACCTTCAGCACTTCGACCGCCGCCTCGCGATTTTTGCCGACGTTCGACAAGGCGAGCAGATGAATGTCGACCGACCGGCCGCGGCCCAGGTTTTCCTTGAAGTTGGGCAGCGAGACCATATCCCATTCCATTTTGGCCAGCTCCGCCCGGTTGTTGACGACCTGCAGCGCCCAAGCCGGCAGCATGGCGACGTTTTTGTCCTTGAAAAATCCGTTGGCGCCGTAATCGTATTTGCCCTGATTGACATAGCCCGGAATTTCGTAAGCCACCTTGAACATGCCGAAAATGTTGCGCCAGCTGTCGTTGTCGATCAACGCTTTGACCGTCTTCGCGTCGGCGTACGGCAGCGACAAGCCGGAGGCGACGTCCGCGACCCGTCCCGGATCGAAGCCGATATAATTGACGCCGCCGTCCGTGCGCGTAAGACGCTTGCCGAGATCGATCACTTCGTCCCACGTCATCCCGTCCTTCGGATACGGAACGGCGAACTTGTCGAAAATCGCCTTGTTGTAAATGAGCACGCCCATATTGGCCGAAAACGGCACGCCGTACACTTCCCCCTTTTCCCCGAACGACTTGATCGCGTCGAGATACGTCGCGTCGAACCGGTTCAGGTCCAGGCCGCGCGACTTGATGACGTCGCTCATGTCCTGCTGCAGCTGCAAATTCATATACGTCGGAAAGCCGACGTTGCTGCCGTAGTAAAAATCGGTGAAGCTTTTGGCGGCGACCAGCTCGTCGATCGTCGAGCCTTTGTCGTGCTTGACGACCTCGAGCGTCACGTGCGGGAGCTTCTGCTTCAGCGGCTCGATGATGAACTGCTGCAGACGCTCGTCGGAAATGTTGTTGAAATGGTTGTACATCGTAAGCTTGACCGGCTCCGGAGGCTTGGCCGCCGTTTCCTTCTCCTTCGTGCCGGCGCCGTTCGCCGGCCCGCCCTGATTGCCGCAGCCGGCAAGCGCGCATACCGCCGCGATCGCGACGATCGGGCCCATCCTGCATCCGTGCAACGCTTTCATCGTACTACCCCTCTCTTTTTGTGTCGTAACCGTTTTCATCATCATCATACATGCCGGGAGTTCCGAAAGCTTTATTCATTTAATCGTTTTTTTTGTGATTCTTCTTATGATGTTGTACGTTTTTTTTGCACTATCGTTCAAGTCGCCTCGCGCCCGACTCGCGCCCGACTCGCGCACGACTCGCGCACGAGCCGTACGGTTTGCGCGGGCATCGGGACGATCGCCGAAAGGATTTTGCCCCGCTTCCGTGGAAATACAACGTTGCAGTCATCCTGACCGCGGGAAGGGGATGGGTCGAACATGCGGTTTCCGCGCTTTCGGATCAAACAGGAATTCGTCATCCGCAAGCTGATCACTTGCTACTATTTCGAGCTGGCCAAAAACTACGCGTTCGCCGGAGAATCGCACGACTTCTGGGAGATGCTGTACGTGGACAAAGGCGCGTTCATCGTCGAGACCGAAAAAGGAAGCCATTCGCTGGAACAGGGGGAATTGCTGTTCATCGAGCCGAACGTATTCCACAGCACTCGCGCCAACGGCCAAGTCGCGCCGAACGTCTTCGTCGTCACGTTCGAATGCGAATCGCCGGCCATGCGCTTTTTCAAGGCGGGCGGCCCGTTTCACCCGGAAGAACGCGAACGCGAGCTGCTCGCCCGCATGATGGAAGAAGGCGGGGACGCCTTCGGACCGGATACGTCCAGTCCGCCGCGCAAACGGATCGTTCGGCAAAAAAACGCGCCGTTCGGAGGCGAGCAGATGTTCGTCATGCTGCTGTCCGCCCTGCTCATCATGCTCGTCCGCAGCACGGAAGCTCCGAAGTCGAAAGCGAAGCTGTCCGCCGCCGCGCGCGATAAACAGGAGTCCGATTTGACGGACAACGTGATCGCTTATTTGGAATCGCATCTGGGCGACGATATTACGCTCGATCAAATATGCAGCGCCTTTTCGATCGGAAAAACGCAGCTCAGCATTTTGTTCAAGTCGAAAACCGGCAGCAGCGTCATCGAATATATGAACCAGCTCAAAATCGAAAAAGCGAAGGCGTACATTCGCGAGGACATCTACAATTTGACGGAAATCGCCGAGCTGCTCGGCTACAACAGCCTGCACTACTTTTCCAAGCATTTTAAAAAAGTGACGGGGGCTTCGCCCTCGGAATACGCGAAAATATTAAACCGCAATTTGTTCAAGCGGGTGTAGCCGAAGCAAGCAAACAGCCGGAAACCTGGGTAGGGTTCCGGCTGCCGCCATGCTGGCATCGATTTACTTTTTCTTGTAGTCCGCGATGTATTTGAGCGCTTCTTCCTCCGACTGGCGGAACGCCGTGTTGATGTCCGCCTTTTGCTTGATGACTTGGTCGGCATACTTCGAATAGTTCGCCACGATGTTCGCGTCGTACGGCGCCTTGGCCGGGATCGGAGCGAATTTGTTGTAAAACACCGCTTTAAAGTTTTTGTCCTTGAACGGCGAATCTTGGCCGAGCGCGTTTTGCACCGCGTCGTTTTTGACGACCGGCATAATCCCTTTGCGGGACAGCTCCATCTGGAATTCGTCGGAGATCATATAGTTCAGCACTTCCATCGCCTGCTCCGGATGCTTGCTCAGCTTCGTGATGCCGAAGTAGAACGGGTACGATTGCGAGCCGACGCCCGGCTGCTCTTTGAAGGTCGGCAGCGACACCATGTCCCAGTTCAGCTTCTGCAGCTCGTCCGGGAGCACGTAGACGAGACTCGACAAGTAGGCGTACATGCCGACGTTTTGGTCTTTCAGGAACGAATTGATGTCCGGCACTTTGTTCGTTTTATCCAGCAGCTGCTTGTAACCGGCGTCCGAATACGGATCGACGAAAACCGTTTGGAAAAACTGCTTCCACTTCTCGTTCGCGTTGATCGTCGGCGTTTGCGCCTTCAAATCGACGTTCGGAATCGAAAATTGATTCATCCGGATAATATGGTTCGGCGAAGTCGTAAAGCCGACGTACTGCGTGCCGCCTTCGTTGCGCGTCAGCTTCTTGGATAACTCGAGCGCCTGGTCCCACGTCATGCCGTCCTTCGGATAAGCGACGCCGAATTTGTCGAACAGCGTTTTGTTATAGTACAGCACCATATTGTTCGTGTGTACGGGGATGCCGGTCAGCTTGCCGCCGGACGACTGCCGGATTCCTTCGACGACGGTCGGCTCCAGCTTGCTCAGATCGACCTTCTGCTTTTTGACCAGCTCGTCCATATCGATTTCGAGACCGTTGTCGAACATGACGGACTCGTAGTTGCCGGTCGAAATGAAGAAAATGTCGAATTTCGTGCCGGCCGTCAGCAGCTCCGACATCGAATTGCCTTTCGTATTCTGAATGTATTTGATCGTGTAATTCGGAAATTTTTTGCGGATCGAGTTGCCGAACCGGTAATCGAAGCTTTCCGCCGGGTCCCCGTTCGTGGAGTAAAAGACGATTTCGACCGGCTCGCCAGGCTTGGGCGTCTGGGCGCCCTGCTGTTCGCCGCCTTCGTTTCCCCCCGCTTTCGAGCCGCAGCCCGCCAAAACCGAGGCGAGCAGCGCCGCCGCCATAATCGATGCCGATGCTTGTTTCATTGCCATTTGCACTTCCCCCTTGTCGTATTGATAATGCGTAAGCCGTAATCGCTTTCGTCGTTATCATAACTGGAACCGGTTTAAAATGCTTTGTGCAAACAATCGTTTTTTTTGTCTTGAAATTTGTCTTTTCGTTCGAATAATTGGTCCATTCGTTCGCGGCGCGGAGCGCGGAAAACCGCGGCGGGATAACGCACGCCGTCGATTGCACCTGCCGAATCGGAGCAAAAAAAAGACGACCCGTTCGGAATCGTCTCTACCTATTTTACCGACTCCCGCGATGCGGCCGATTGAACTTCCGGATACGGGAACGAATCGAGCGCAATCCCCGTCCGGACGTCGAGGCGGCGCACGAAAAAAGCGCGCCGGTCGTTTCGGCGCGCTTCCTCTCAAACGCTGTTATTTGTCGATGCCGGTATAGATGAGGATCGCGTCCCGCAAAAACTCGGCCGCTCCGGGCCGATGCCGGTCGTAGTACGCTTTGAAGCGATCGTCGTCCACGTACATTTGGGCGAGTCCCGCGTGCGCTTCTTTGCTGTATTCGCTCCAATAGAACGTCAGCCACTGCTTGTGCAGGTCCGCGGCTTTTTGCGCGAGCTCTCCGGCGGGATCGCCGGTTTTGCAAGCCTCGGTCAGCGTCGCGATCACTTCGTCCGCGAGCCGCGTCAGCCGTTCGTGCTCCTCCTGCGTCATGTTTTTCAGCTTGGCGTTCGACCTGTCGACGACGTCGTCGCCGTACTTCTCGCGAATTTCTTTCCCGTATTTGCTTTCGTTATCGTCGATCAGCTTTTGCTTGAAGCCTTCGAATTTTTCTTTATCGGTCATTGTCGTTCTCCCTTCCGTCGCCGCGATCGTTTTTTCCACGTTGGCGATTAACGCGTCGAGCTGCTTTCGTTTGTCGAGAAGCTTCTCGCGATGCTCCCGCAGCGCGCGGGCGCCGTCGAAGGAAGGGGCGGTCACGAGTTGCCTGATGCTGTCCAGGCTTACGCCGAGCTCGCGGTAAAACAAAATTTGCTGCAGCCTGTCGACTTCCGGCTGACCGTATATTCGGTATCCCGACGAATTGATTCTGGCCGGCTTCAGAATTCCGATCTCGTCGTAATACCGGAGCGTTCTCGTGCTCACCCCCGCCATCCGACCCAGCTTCTGTACGGTGTATTCCATCTGCTCACCTCCCGACAAGTTCATGGTACACATTTACGTAACGTTAATGTCAACCGTTATTTTTGCGCATGACGCCAAAAACGATTCGAACGACGTTGTTCCGGGCGAAGCCGAAAAAGCCCCCGCGCTCGAAACGCGAGGGCCGGCAATGGATGAGAACGTTTCACGAAGAGAAAACTAACGTTAACGGAATGCGGAATTTCGCCCCTTCGGCGATATCGTAGCGGTATCCTTTGGCGAAATCGGTGTCGTCGGCAAAGCCGCGAACAAGCGTCAAATCGCCGATATCCAACCGATACCTGCCGCCGGCTAACGGTTCGACGGCCCGGATCGGGTAAGCGGCGTTTCGGACGCCGTCGCCTTCTACGAAGACGGTTTTGCCCGTCCAATCCGCCGGGTCGACGCTGCCGGCGTCCGGCTCGACGACCAGCTCGTTGCGCGCCGACAACGTCCGGGTAAAGTCCGCGATCGTCCCGGTTACCGCTCCCGAGGCCGAAGCGGCAGCCCGTTCCGCTTCCGGCGAGCCGATCGGAGCCAGCAGCGCGCCGTCGTGCACGTAGACGGACGAGCGCTTCCCGTCCCGCTCCGAGTAAACGCCGAAAAACCCGCGAAACTGCAGCTTGTCGCCGACCGTATACACGATGTCCGGATCGAGCGCATGGACGATATAGTCCGTTCGCCCGTCGACGAGCGTCACCTTGATCGCCGTCGCTTCGTTGCCCGTCACGAGCGCATCGCCGGACCGGATGTCGACCGATTCGATGCTTGCGATAAACCGGCTGCCTTTGTACGGCTCGATGACCGAGGCGAACAAGCTGTCCAAATCCGTTCCGCGGCGATGCGCGATCAGGTAGCGAAGCGTCTTCGGGTTGCCCGGCTTGTTTTGCGGCGGCACGCCGTCCGCGAGGGCGACTTCGTTCATTCGGCCGAGCATCGTCAGCCTCACGTGCACGTCCGTTTCCGCTCCGGCTCCCCGCCCGTACACGTTCCACGTATCCTTCACGTTCCAATCGGCGCTGAAACTGTTTTCCGGATTCACGGCCCGCGCGACGTTCCGCAAATAATGAAAGCCGCTGCCGGCATAGCCCGGACCGTCCTTGTCGTCCGTACGCTGCGCATACGCCACGTCCGCGCCGGCATAAGTGCCCGTCTCCTGCGGGACAAGCTCGAGCCCTTCCGTCTCGACTTCGCCTTCCGCACCGTGGAAGCTGAAATGATGCTCGGTTCCGCCCTTCACACGGAACAAATCGACCGCGTACGAATTCGTCCCGTCCGCCCGAATCATCGCCGTCGTTCGACGGTACAGCGACGTCTGCGGGTACGCCTTCGGCGCCTCGACATCGATCAGCTGGACGAAGCCGCCGCCGTCGAAATGCCGCGGTTCGGCTACCCATTGGGCTTCCTGCTTGCGCCGGTCCACCACGACCGTATTATGGCTGATCGTATTGACGACCCATTGCGCCCGATGCATGTCGAACACGTCCGCGTACTCCGGGTACCCGAGATCCGGCGATAAATCGAGCCCGAAGGCGTGCAGTCCGACGTTCAGCGTATCCCGGTGGCCGTGGCCGGTATTGCGGCCGTAATACATCCAGAAGTCGCGCAGCGTGCGATCGGACGAACGCCCGTCGCGCAGCGCGGCGAAGCCGTATCCGCTCAGGTTGACGCTTTCCAGACGGAGCGGCCCCCGCTCGGCGACGATGCCGCCGATCCGGTCGGCGATCCGCTGCGGCTCGTGCGAGAAGATGTCGAGATGAAGGCCGTCCGTCCGGTTGCCGTTCAAAAAAAACGCAACCTGGGCGTAAATCGGGTCCCCGAACTTGTCGAACGCTTTTACCATATCCTCCAGCTTGACCTGAACGTACGGATTGCCGGCCGCCGCCGTATCGCCGACGTTGACCGTGTAAGACTCGCTGAGAAGCAGCGGATAGTAGGCCGCAAACATTTTGCGAAACTTGGGATTCGCATACAAATCCGCGTCCGGATACAAGTCGTAGCCGTCCAAAATATCCGCGGTCAGCCGGTGATTCGCCAGCCACAAGCTGTTATAGCCCGGGGACGCTTCGTTGCCGTGACCGTCGCGATCGACCTGGGAAACGAGCGAATTGAGCACGTTGCCCCCTGTTACGCGGTACGGGTTCGCGGCCAAGCCGCCGGTTTGAAACACGAAGTCGAGCCACTGCTTCGTCTCCGGCAGCGAGTCGTAAACGACGGCGGCCATCGCCAGCGCGCTTTGGTGCATGCCGTCGTTGCCGCATATTTGCGCCGCCCGGACGGCGGGGTAAATTTGCCGGACGATGCCTTCCTCCACATTGCACCGGATGTGCGCGCCCGAGCTTTTCGGATTGGACAGCCCGTGCTTCCGCGCCCGGCCCGACAAGTACTCGACGACCGCCGGATCGTCCATCGCGGGAAAGAAAGCGTCGAAGGCGCTGACGAAAACTTTGACCAAAGACGTCTCCCAAATCGATCCGACCACTTTGCCCGTATTTTTCCGGCCGTCGGAGTTCAGAAATCGATTGCGGTCGTACGCGGAAATGTCCATATCCGGATACAAGTCGGCCACGCGGTCCAGCAGCACGATTCCCGGCAGCGCGTACTTCATGTCTCCGGTGTACAAATACGCGTCGCGAAACGAGCGCAGCGCGTCTTCGACCAGTCCGCCGGCGCCGTACCAGACGAACCAGTGCAAATAATAGGCGACGAACGTGTATACTTCGCCGTTTTCGTTTACCCAGCCGAAGCCGTCGTCGACGCCCCACGAAGCGCCCCTCTCCGGATACAGCGTATTGACGAGCAGGCTGCGGTCGGCCAGCTCCGGGCGAAAGACGCCCCGTGCGTCCAGGCCGCTCTTGTAATAGGCTCCGAATTCGTTCGTCGGAAACGTATACCCGCTGCTCGGGTCGACGATTTTCCACGGCTCCCGGAGCGCATCCCCTTTGTACGGATAATTGCCGAAACGGTCGATCTCCTTCCCCGTTACCGGGCTGCCGAGCTGTTGATTGACGCCGTAGCTGCGCGGCAGCGTTTGCGCCGGAACCGCTTCCCACAGCGCGTCCAAGCCGGCCGTCAAGTATCGTCCGGCTTTCGCCTCGGCCTCTTCGCGCAGCCGAACGGCCCATGCGTACGTTTGCGCATTGTGCCGGGCCGCCGCGACTTTGTCCGCCCTGTAATACGTCGCTCTCGTCTTTCGGTTCATCGTGCATTCGGTCCAGCGAAACGGCGCTCGCGATCGTCGGGGTGCCGGCGGCTGGCCGACTTGTTGGCATTCGGCGATCGCTTCGCCTTTCGTTCGCGGACCGTCACCTCCTTTTCGCCCGCGGCTTGCGGACTTCGGATATAGGATTCGGCGTTTCGGCTCCCGCTTCGGCAGGCCGGACGCCGATCGAACGATTCGGATATGGACGCGCTCTGTCCTCCGCGTCGCACGCTGCTGCAATTCGGTAATTTGTACCATACCCGTTATTTCTTTTATAGTGAAAGAAACGATGGAATGCAATCTTTTTTTCGCATATAATTAAAATACAGGTTACATACGGCTTATGAATTATAGACATGTTTTAGTCAGAGCATATACAGGTAAATACCTTGTAAAAGTTTGTCAAATCAATATAATAAGGTCAGCATCACCGCTGCGGTTCCGTCGTCGTTGGCGCCGGGAGCCGCGGACTTAGCGGTGTCATACCGTCAGCAACGATCGGGGGTGACGTCAGCCTGCGCTTGCATGCGCGAGCAAAATGTAAACGCTTTATAGGCAGCGCTTCCATATTGCAGGTTCGGAACGCGTTCCGACGATGTTTTCGTTTGACCGAGGGGGTAGACGGTCTGCCGAAGGACGATGCATTCGAATGCAGGTAGATGAAAGGTTTGCGCACAAAGCGGTTTTGCCGCTAATTTGAAAACGATGGATGGAGGACATGCCATGAGCAAAAAGCGTCTGGTCGGATGGATGAGTTTGATGCTTGCTTTCGTCACGGTCGCGACGACGGCTTGCGGAGGAAGCGCGGGCGGCGGAACGAACGGAGACGGCAAGCAAAGCGAAGGTGCGAAGCCGGATCCGCAAAAAGCGCAGGAGCCGATCGAGCTGCACCTGTACAGCTTGAGCGGGCAAAATATGGATTGGTTCGACAACACGTACGGCAAATATTTGTATCCGAAATTCCCCCACATCAAGTTCAAGGTGCATTTCCCTTCCGAATCGAGCATTACCGACTACATCGGCAGCAAAGGTCCGCTCGACATCGCGTTCGGGGCGTATACCGCCTTCCACTCCCAACTGCTTAACCTGAATTTGCAGAGCGACATTTCCGATTTGATCAAGCGCGACAAATTCGACCTGAACCGGATCGAGCCGACCGTCGTCGAGCTGCAACGACAACTCGCGAACGGCGGCATTTACGGGCTGCCCGCCTTCGTCGGAACGTCCGGCCTGTATTACAACAAAGATTTGTTCGACAAGTTCGCCGTTCCGTATCCGAAGGACGGAATCACCTGGGACGAGGTGTACGATCTGGCCGTCAAGCTGACGCGCAAGGACGGGGACACCCAATATTACGGGTTCGCCAACGACAATAACAGCTACCTGCAAGTCAATCAATATTCGCTCGATCTGGTCGATCCGAAAACGTTCAAGGCCAGCTTCGAAACCGACGGCTGGAAAAAAATCGTGCAAACGCTTACGAAATTTATGACGATCCCCGGCGTCGACGTCGCCCAGGCGACGGTCGCGAACTTCAACACGAAGGGCACCGTGGCGATGGCGACCAACTATACGGGCTGCTGCGGGTTTACCCCGGGCGAAGCCGTCAAAAACTGGGGCGTCGTGCGCATCCCGGATTTCCCGGACATTCGCGGCGTCGGTCCGCAAGTATTCCCGAACTATTGGTATATGAGCTCGATCAGCAAAAATCGCGACGCCGCCTTCGAGGTGATGAAATTCATCATTTCGGACGAATTCCAGGCTTCGCTTAACGCCAGAGGGCTGGCGACGGCGCTGAACAATCCGAAAATGTATGCGGAGTACGGCAAAGATCTTCCGAAATACACCGGGCAAAACGTAACCGCCCTGTTCCCGAAGCACGCGAAAATGTCCAACATTACCGAGTACCAAATTATCGCGTCCGGCCAGCTGAACGCCGCGCTGACGAATATCGCGACGAAAGGCGTCGACATCAACACCGCGCTGCGCGAAGCCGCCGAGGCGACGAACAAAAAAATCGAGGAAGCGAGAGCGACGGCGAAAAAGTAACCGCGCCGTTCGGGAACGATCGCTTTAAGAAAAGCCGCCGGAGAAAACGTTCCGGCGGTCCTTTTCACGCGCAAACATACTCTTTTCGCATGCCGGCACGGAAGCGAAGCGGGCATCGGGATTGCAGCGGCCCGGCAGGATAAGAATACGGCGGACGTGGAAACGAATAAAATCATTCCGCTTCATGCTCCAAAACCGTAACGAACCCGCCAATCGTCATCGGAGCCGAAAGCGGAAGGTTCGAAGTTGCAACGAACTCAGCTATCGCTATTTCCGGCAAATCGGATCGGTTCCTTCCACTTTCGGCCCGATAACGATGCCCCGATTCGTTAGACTGAAAACACGATCGGTTTCCCGCCGATAAGCATTGTACGATTCGTAAGCCATCCCTCCGGATCCGCCCAATTGCCGGAGAAAAACAGCCCGTGCCGAGGCACGGGCTGTTCGCCTTGCTTTTTCGGGATAACGGTCTCCGTTCGGCCGATCGTCAGCCGCCCGGGCTCCACATTCGCCGCAGCTCCAGGGCGTCGGCTTCCAGCACTCGTTTGGCGGAAGGCGCGATGTCGCTCCCCGGTTCGTTCAGCTGCTGCACAAATTTGTCCAGAAAATGGAGCGCCTGCTCCCCTCTTCCCGCGCTCCGGTGATGCTCCGCCTGCCGCATCGCATTCGTCAGCTTCGCTTCCAGCGCACGGTCGAACGCATTCGATTGCGAGAAGCCGGCGAGCAGCGTCAGGACGGATGCCGGGCTCGTCGTGACGCGTATCGTGTACGACCGTTCGACCGCGTTGCCCGCTTGGTCGCGAGCCATCGCCTTCACCGTATGGTCGCCCGGCTTTCCGGCCCATGAAACGGCCGTTCCCTCCGCATAGACCGCTCCGTTAACGGTTACGGTTTTTTCCGTCACCCCCGACAGCGAGTCTGACGCTTGCAGCGCCAGCACGGTCGTCTCGCTGTCTTCCACGGTCGTTACAGCCGACGCCGGCGAGCCGTTCACGAGAAGCTCGACCGCCGGAGCCGTCCGGTCCACGTTCAGCTCGACGGCCTGAACGGGCTCCGAATTGCCCGCCGCGTCGACGGAACGGAACCGGAGGCGGAATTTGCCTTCATCCAGCGTAATCGGTTCCGTATACGGAGCGAAATCGAAGCTTTGAAGGCCGTACGCGCTCGCTAGCACCGTAAGCGCGACGTCCGTCCGCGCGACGCCGGAATGCGCATCGTATACGTTCAGCGTCACCGTCGCCGGCGACCGGTACCAGCCGGCTTCCCCCTGCACGGCGCTCACCTGCGGCTGCGTCGCCGGAGGCAGCTTGTCGATGCGGACCGTCGTCGACTGTTCCGGTTCGTGACGGCCGCTGCGGTCGGTCGAGCGGAACTTGACGACGTGCGTTCCGCTGTCGCCGAGGACGAACGGGCCGGCATACCGGTTCCAGCTCACTCCTCCGTCCAGGCTGTAGTCCGTGGAGCTGACTTGAGCCGAATTGCCGTACACATGCAGCGTAACGGTCGCGTCTCCCGTATACCAGCCTTCCCGCTGCTCGCCGGATACGGTCGCCGCCGTCCTCAGCGGAAACGTCTCGCGCGTCAGCGGGATGCGGAAGGAGGCTCCCGCCGCAATGTCGTACACGTATCCTTCGCTGAAATCGTACGGGTCGACGAACGAGCGGATCAACGTGCTGCCGCCGATATCGAGCTTGTAGCGGCCTCCGCCCAAATCGTCGACGCCTTCGATCCGGTAAGCCGCGTTGCGCACGCCGTCGTTCGCCACGTAGATCGTGCCGCCGACCAAGTCTTGGGCGTTCGCGCCGGCCATGTTCATGTTGACCGTGATTTCGTTGCTGACGGAGGGTTCGTTCGTGAAGCTCGCGACCGTACCTTGCAAAGCTCCGGCGGATTCCGTTACCGGTTCGCCGACCGGCGCGATATACGAACCGTCGTGCACGTACCGGTACGCTTCTTCCCCGTCTTTTTCCGAGTAAACGCCCATAAATCCTTTAAACTGCAGCTTGTCGCCGACCGTATAGACGATTTGCGGATCCAGCGCGTTCACGATATAGTCGACCCGGCCGTTCGCCAGCGTCACTTTGACCGCCCTCGCCTCTTTTCCGCCGACGGTCGTTCCGCCCGTTTTCACGGCCAGCGGCTCGATCGACGCGATCGTCCGGCTGTCCTTGTACGGCTCCAGCACCGACGTGAACAAGCTGTCCAGATTCGTTCCGCTGCGGTGGGCGACGAAATAGCGCAGCGACTTCGGATTGCCCGGTTTATTTTGCGGCGGCACGCCGTCAGCGAGCGCCACGTCGTCGACCGGTCCGAGCATTGTCAGCCGGAGGTGGATATCGGCCGGCGCCGGCAGCGCTTTCCACGTGTCGACGACCTTCCAGTCGATGCTGAACTGTTCGGGCGGATTCGCGTCGCGCGACACGTTTTTGAGATAATGGAAGCCGCTGCCCATGTAGCCCGGGCCTGCGACGTCGTCCACCCGCTCGCCGTATTCGACGTCCTCGCCCGCATACGTTCCCGTCGGCTGCACGACGAGGTCGAGCCCTTCCGCCGTCGCCGTTCCTTCCGCGCCGTGGAAGCTGAAATGATGGTCGCTGCCGCCCTTCACCCGGAAAAAGTCGACCGCGTACGAATTCGCCGCGTCGATTTGAATCATCGCGGTCGTCCGCTTGTACAGCTCCGTCTGCGGGTAGACGTTCGGCGCTTCGACGTCGATGAGCTGCACCATGCCGCCGCCGTCGAAATGTTTCGGATTCGCCACCCACTGGCCCGACTGCTTCCTTTTGTCGACGACGACGGTATTGTGGCTGATCGTATTGATCACCCATTGGGCGCGATGCATGTCGACGCTGTCGGCGAATTCCGGATACCCGAGATCCGGGGACAAATCGAGCCCGAAGGCGTGCAAACCGAGATTGAGCGTATCGCGATGCCCGTGTCCGGTATTGCGTCCGTAGTACATCCAGAAATCGCGCAGCGTATTTCCTTGCGGGCCGGCGTTGTCCCTCGCCTCGCGCGCCTGCGCGTCGAGCAGGTTCAAAAGTCGCACGCCCATTTTGTAATTGGTCGACGACGGATGCTTGCCGACGCCCTCGAAGCTGATCTGATGCGTCCCCGCCGTCAGCGTCATCCGGCCGAGCACCTCGAATGCGTTCGAATTGGAGCCGTAAAAATCCATCTCCTTGATCGGCTGCCCGTCGACGGAAATCCGGTATATGCCGTACGAGGGCGCCTTGAACGGGAGCAGGTCGAGCTCGTAATCGTCCGTCTTCGGCACCTGGAAGCTGTACGTCACGATCGCTCCGGGAGCGTTCGCCTCGAGCTGCATCGTGCCCGACGCCTCGAACAGCTTGACCTCCGTGTTTTGGTAAGCGATATCCATTGCCGGAAACGCGTACGACAGCCCGAAGCTGAAAAATTCGTTTTTGCCGTCGCGCAGCGCCGCGAAGCCGTACCCCGTCTTGTGATCGCTTTCCATCTGCAGCGGCCCGCGCTCGGCGATGACGCTGCGGATCCGCTCCGCGATCTCGTTCGGATTCGAGCGGAATACGTCCAGGTGAATGCCGTCCGCGCGGTTGTTGTTCAGAAAATAGGCGAGCTGCGCATAGATCGGATCGCCGAACTTGTCGAACGCCTTCACCATGTCGGCCAGCCTGACCGTCGAGATGCCGGGATTGCCCGTCGAGCCCGTATCGCCGATATTCGCCAAATACTTCTCGCTCAAAATAAGCGGATAAAAGGCGGAAAACATTTTGCGGAACTTGACGTTGTCGTACAAATCCGCACCCGGATACAGGTCGTACCCTTCCAAAATGTCCGCCGTCAGCTGGTGTGCGGACAGCCAGAGGGCGTTGTAGCCCGGAGACGCCTCGTTGCCGTGGCCGTCGCGGTCGACCTGGGAGACGAGCGAATTGAGAATGTTCCCTCCGCTCACGCCCGGCGGATTCGACGTATTGCCGCCCGTCTGGAACGTGAAGTCGAGCCACTGCTTCGTCTCGGGCAGCGTGTCGTACACGACCGCGGCCATCGCCAGCGCGCTTTGGTGCATGCCGTCGTTGCCGCGGATTCGGGCCGCCTGCACGGCCGGGAACACTTGCCGGATGATGCGGTCCTCGATGTTGCGGCGAATGCCGCCCGCGGCGCTTTTATCGTTCGCCAGACGGTACTGCTCGGACTTGGCGTTCAAAAATTGCGTCAGCTGCGGGTCGTCCATCGCCGGGAAAAAGGCGTCGTACGCCGAGATGAAAACTTTGACGAGCGACGTTTCCCAAATCGAGCCGACAGCCTTGCCGAGACCGGTGCCGCCGTGCGAGTTCAAATAAATCGTCCTGTCGTGCATCATCGTATCCATGTCCGGATACACGTCGGCGACCCGGTCGAGCAGCACCGTCCCGGCTCTGGCGTATTTGACGTCGCCGGTGTACAAGTAGGCGTCGCGGAACGCCGTAAGCGCATCCTGAATCATACCTGTACCATACCAGGCGAACCAATGCGTATAATACGCGATAAACGTATACCTTTCGCCTTTTTCGTTGACCCAGCCGAAGCCGTCGTCGACGCCCCACGTCGGCCCTTTTTCCGGATACAGCGTATTGACGAGCAAGCTTCGGTCCGCCAGCTGCGGCTGAAAAATGCCGTGCTCGTCGAGCCCGCTCCGGTAATACGCGCCGAAATCGTTCGTCGGAAATTTGTAGCCGCTGCTCGGATCGACGATTTTCCACGGATCGTTCAGCGGATCCGCTTGATACGGATAGTTGCCGTACTTGTCGATCTCCCTGCCGGTAATCGGGCTGCCGAGCGTCTGGTTGACGCCGTAGCTCCGCGGCAGGTTCGGTCCGGGCACGATGCTCCACAGCTCGTCGAGAGCTTTCGCCAAATAGTTGTCCGCACGGACGACGGCTCCGTCCTTCAAGCTTTTCGCCCAGCCGTACTGCTGCACGTTTTGTCTGGCGGCGTCGACTTTGGCCGGCGTATAGTACGTCGTACGCGACTTGCTGCCGGTCGCCGTATTCGCGCGCCGGAACCGGACGTCGTCGAAATAGGCCGCGCCGCTCGCTGCGGCGATTCGGACGGTCGCCATAACCGCTCCGGCCGGAGCTTCCCCGGCGACCGTCAGCTTCTTCCATTCCCCGGTTGCGCTATCCTGCGCGGGGATCGAAGTCAGCAGCGCCCCGTCATCGTCCCGGAATTCCAGGTATAGCGCCGAAGCCGATTGCGGCGAGTACGTCTGCGTCATGACGGTCGCCTCATATCGATCGCCTGGCGCCGCTTGGACCGGAAAGCTGGTCAATCCGGACGCGGCGTTACCGGCAGGCGGCGTCAAAACCACGCTTTTCGTCCCGTCGTACGCGTTGCCGGCGGTCCGCTCGACCGTTCCTCCCGTCACGCTCCAGTTCGCCGGCTTGCCGGCCGCATCCGCGAGCTCGAAGCTGCCGTTGTTCAAGTTCGTCGTCGCGTCCGGAGGAGCGGCGCGGAACGTCGCATCGTCGAAATAGGCGGTGCCGACATTGGCGCTGTGCAAGTAAAACCGTACCGTCGCGTAAGCCGATTTGTCGGGAGCGACGCCCGTGACGTTGATTTGCTTCCATCCGTTCAGCGTGTTGTTCGTGCCGGTCAAAATCGTCGTATAATTGCCGCCCGCGTCCCAAAATTCCACATACAGCTGTGAGACGCCCTGCACATTGTACGACCGAACCGTCGATTCGTATTTTTGTCCCGGCGTTACGGCGATTTGATGGCTTCGCACCGTTACGCCCGCCGTACTGCTCGGATCGTTCACCTTGACGCTGTACGCGCCGGAATGGGCCCGCTCCGCGGACGATTGCGCCGTCGGCGCCAGGCTCCAATATTTCGGGGCGCCGTTTGCGAGCTCCTCCAAGCCGCCGTTCAGCAGCGCCGGCTGCGGTCCGGTCAGCACGCGTTCGAAAGCGGCGTCGTCGAAGTAGGCGGTGCCGACATTGGCGACGTGCAAATAAAGGCGCAGGCTGGCGGCGACGGTCCCTTCCGGCGCCTGGCCGGTCACCGTTATTTTGCTCCATCCGCCCGTCGTCGAGTTCCGGCCCGTATAAATTTTCGTGTAATTGTTGCTCGCGTCCCAAAATTCCAAATACAGCTCGGAGACGCCCTGCACGTTGTACGAGTAAACGGACGCGCCGTACGTCTGACCGGCGGTAACCGGCAGCCTCGCGCTGCGCATCGCCGTCGACGACGTGGCGCTTGCGTCGGTCAGCTTGACGCTGCTCGCTCCGCCGTGCGTTTGCTCCGCGGTGGACGCGACGCCGCCGCTGACGTAAGACCAACCGTTCGGCCGTCCGCCGGAAACGTCCTCGAACCCGCCGTTCGGCAATTCCGCATCGCCGGCCAGCAGCAGCGCCGCCGTTTCCGCCATCGGCTCGGCCTCCGCCATCGGCTCGGCCTCCGCCATCGGTTCGGCCTCCGCGGTCGGTACGGCTTCCGCCGTCTCGGTTGCGATCTCCTCTTGCGCGGCCGCGAGCGTAAAGCCCGGCATCGCGCCGAACAGCAGCAGCAGCGTCGTCAGAAGCGCGACGAATCGCCCCGCTCGGCCTGACACCATTCGAACCATCATGCCATCCATCCCCTTTCATTATGGGCGACGGCTTCTCTGCCGCATCGTTCGCTCTCGTGTCCGACTTCGCTCTCGTTATCCGATGCGCCTTCTCCTTCCGAACGTGACGCAAGCAAGCTTCCGAACGAATTCCTTATCGATCTCCTCCTTTACCGGTAAATGGTTTGGTGCGGCTCTGGATGCGGGCTTGTCCGATCCCCGCGGATGCGGAAACGGCAGAGCGGATGTGCGGGTATTGGCGGAGCGGCACAGGGGGACGGATACCCCCATTTTGCCAGAATTTGCCGAATGTTGAAAGCGCTTTAATTTGTCCATAAATACAAAGCGTCCCGGGAAAGACGCTTTAGCTCCTACCCTTGAGGCTGCATGCCGTCAACTGCCGCAAGTACGCGGTTGCCGACTTCGCAAACGCTCTTTCCGGTGCCGGGCTGCAATGACTTTAGGCATAAGGACAGTCATGCTACCGGTAAAACCTCCCGCTGATTTTGCCGATTCCCGTTTAGCCGGCCGCATTTGCAGGAAAACGTCCCGCTAATCTCGCGCGAGTCGCGCTATTTGGCTGTGCGCTGCCGGTTTTCCGGGAGCTTTTCCCGTTCATGCGAACCGGCGCTCATACGGCGACGAGATAGCGGGAGAAATTCCAGTTTTATTCCGGAGCCGAACATGAGATGGAATGGCCGGACGCGTATCCGATGGAAGGCAAATCGGCTGCCGTCCGTCAGGCGCAGGCGATGCCGTCGCAGGCAATGCCGACGCAGGCGATGCCCACTCAGGCAATGCCGACGCAGGTGAAGCCGACGCAGGCAATGCGGCCACAGCCGGGAACGAGCCTCTTTTCTAACGATTGCCATGAATCGACCGGCGCGGCTCCCCGATTGGCGGACGCCTTGCTTTCAGACGCGCGCCGCCGGAGCGACCGCGTGTTGGCGTAACACTTCGAGGCGGGTCAAGGTCCTCCCGCTTCTATCGAATCGCAGTATGCTTATAGGCCGAAAAAACGATGAGCCTGAACTTCTAACGAATCCTCGTATCGTTATCTAGCCGAAAACAGCGGAAAACGACCGGATTTGCCGGCAATAACGATACTGGAGTTCGTTACAATTTCAAACCGCCGCATTCGGGCCCAATAACGTTTGCCGGATTCGTTAGCCGCACGACCGATTCTAGTGCAAAGGTCGAAAACGCCGGCTCCCCGTACCAACCTGCGGCGATGGCCGACAATAAGATGCTGCGCGTCGCGTCAACGCTTGACAAGCGGTTGCGTCCGATCGCCTATGCGTTCCCGCATCGACGCCGAAAAGCCGCGCGGGACCGAAGTCCCGGCGACTCATTCGTCCGGCGGACGCAGCGGTCCGGCGCCGACGTGTCCCGCGTTGATCGCTTC
Organism: Paenibacillus sp. GYB003; assembly: GCF_036577625.1. NCBI lineage: Bacteria > Bacillati > Bacillota > Bacilli > Caryophanales > Paenibacillaceae > Paenibacillus > Paenibacillus sp. GYB003. The sequence goes on from NZ_JARBDC010000002.1 coordinate 18,660, forward strand.
CCACAAATAAAGCGACGCGATCGTGCGGTACGGCCTCCACCGCTCGCTTCGCCGCTCCAGCGCCGGCGATCCGCCCTGCGGCTCTCTCTCCTCCGCGTACAGCCAGGACGCGGCCCGGCGCAGTCCGGCGTCGCCGAGCGACAGCACGTCCTCGCGCCCGAGCGAAAAGATCAAAAACATTTCCGCCGTCCACCGGCCGATGCCCGTCACCTTCGTCAAAACGCCGACCACTTCTTCGTCGTCGAGCCCGGCCAAACGGGCGAAATCGAGTCCGTCGTCCAGCACGTGCCGCGCGAGCCCTTTCATGTACCGGATTTTCGGTGCCGACACGCCGGCCCCGCGCAGCGCCTCATCGGAAACGGCCAAAATCGCCTCCGGCGCCAGCTCGCCGCACAGCTGCCCGACCCTGCCGCAAATCGTGGCGGCCGCCTTGACGGAAAGCTGCTGCCCGATCAGCGACTTGGCCAAAAATGCGAACGCGTTGTCCGGCTTCGAAACAGTCAGCGGACCGATCAGCCTCGCAAGCCGCGCCAGCTGCGGATCAGCTTCGCCTAACCGGCGGACGCGCGGCTCCGCCGGGCCCAGCTCGTATAAAAGCTCCATGCGCACCTCCGCCTCATTTCGTCATCCATTCCGTTAGCCTCCATTATGCACGAGTTTGCGGGCGGATTCCAGCGCCTTCGGACGGCGCTCCCAATTGACGAGCACGATGCCGGCGCAGATGAACAAGCCGCCGACCCCGACGTACCATGCGACCGTCTCGCCGAGCAGCAGCCAGCTGAATGCGACGCCGAACAGCGGAACCAGGAACAAAAACGCGCTCGTTTTCGCCGGATCGCCGTTCGAGAGCAAGTAAAACCATGCCGCGAACTGGACGACCGAGCACATGACCGCGAGCCAGACGACGATCGTTACGGATAGCGGCGTCAAAACGAACGAGAACGGCTCCGTAAACGCGCTGAGCACGAGCAGCGCCGCGCCGCCGGCGAGCATCTGGTACGCGGCCAGCACGGTCGTGTCGAACGACGGGCCCCATCGTTTGACGAGCAGCGTTGCCGCGGCGAAGCAGAGCGCGCCGGCGAAGCCGATAAACGTTCCCGGGTTCAGCGTCATATGGAAGCCGAACGTGACGGCGACGCCGACGAAGCCGATCGCGACGCCGAGCCATTGACTCGCGCGGTAAACGGTCCCGGCGAACAGCGTGCCGAGCACGACGACCAGCAGCGGATTCGTGCAGGTGATGATCGACGATTCGCCGGAGGTGATCCAATGCATGCTGTAGTAGCAGCAGCCCATCACGCCGGCCGATTGGATCAGGCCGACCGTCGCGGCCCGCGCCCATTGCTTCGCACCGCGCGGCTGCGGCTTCTTCGCCGTCAACGCGGCGAGCAGACCGCCGGCGAGCACGAACCGGATGCCGGTCAGCAAAAAGGGCGGCGCGTACGCAAGACCGATTTTGCCGACCGGAAACGCGACCCCCATCAACATCGTCGTAAACAGCAATAGCGCGGTATATTTCATTTTGCTCATGTCCGTATCCTCCTGTCTCGATGTGATGAGCTTTATTGTAACGGAGGTCCGGTTTTAAGTATAATGATTATAAAAGATGCTGGCCATCGATTGAAGTGATATCAGAATCGCAGCAGGACAAGGAGGTTGTCGAAATGGAAAGCGCGGATTTGCGCATTTTTCAATCGGTCGCCCGGGAAGGCTCGATTTCGAAGGCGGCGGCGAAGCTCGGCTACGTCCAGTCGAACGTCACGGCCCGCATTCAGCAGCTCGAAGCCGAGCTCGGCACGGTGCTGTTCATTCGCCATAATCGCGGGGTGACGCTGTCATCGAGCGGCAAAATGCTGCTCGCCTATGCGGATAAAATCGTCGGCCTGCTGGACGAAGCGACGAAAGCAGTCGCCGCTTCCGACGAGCCGAACGGGCCGCTGACGATCGGCTCCACGCAAACCGCCGCCGCGGTCCGGCTCCCCGGCCTGCTCGCGGCCTATTACGAACGGCACCCGAAAGTGCTGCTCTCGCTTACGACCGGCCATACCGATTTTTTGACGGAAAACGTGCTGCATTACGAGTTGGACGGCGCCTTTATCGGAGCCGACATCGACCATCCGGAGCTCCGGTCGATTCCCGCCTTCGTCGAAGAGCTGGCGATCGTCTCCGCCGCCTCGGTTTCCGGGATGGAGGAGGCGATGACGAAGCCGATTCTCGTGTTCACGTCCGGCTGCTCGTACCGGAACGTGCTGGAGAAATGGCTGCAGGCGAGCGGCTTGACGAATCCGGTCATTATGGAGTTCGGCATGCTGGAAGCGATCGTCGGCGGCGTCCGCGCCGGGCTCGGCATCTCGCTCATGCCGAAGGCGGTCATCGGCAAGCAAGCCGCGGAAGGCGCGATCCGCATGCACGACATTCCCGAGTCGTATCGGCATATCCGAACGAATTTCATTATGCGAAAAGACGGTTACGTCAGCAGCGCCCTGCGCGCCTTTCTGAACATGCTGCCCGAAGCGGCCGCGCAAACGACCTAAGACAAAGCTCCGGTCCGACCGTTCGACCGGGAGGGAATGTTGCGTTCCCTGCCTTCGGTTGTCGAACGGCGGACCGGAGCCGACGTTTTATTGCGTCGCCCCGACCGGCTTGGCTTCCAGCGCCTCTTTCGGTACGACGATTTCTTTGATGCCGTTATAGTTCGCATACGTGCCTTCCATATTTTGCACCATATGCGTCTTCTGGCCTTCGACCTCGATTTCCATATCCATGATCACGTTCATGCTTTTCGGAAAATTCGTCTTCTTGTCGATCGCGAACGTGTATTCCACTTTCTTGATGTTCGGGGTCGCGCCGCTTTGTTGGAGCAGCTGCTCCGCGCCCGGATTTTTCCCGAGCAGTTCCTTCATCTCGTTTTGGATGAATTCGTTGAATTTGTCGCCGTTCGCCGACAGCTTGACGGTATAATCGTTGCCGTTTTCCGTCATCGTGAAGTCGTTCGCGAACTGCTTCAGCTTATCGAGCTGCTTCGAAGGGTCGAGCTGCGCCTCGGACATCGCGCTCGTGATCAAATCCGACTGCTCCTTCGGCAGCTTCATCCATTGTCCGGGCTCCCCCTGCTTCATGAAGAAGCCGTCCTTCGTCATGTACGATTCGAGCTTCACGTCCTGTCCCATCATGTTCATCGACATCGTCTGCTTGAACGCCATTTGCGGCTTCATGACGACATCCATGTCGATTTTGGACTGGATGTCCATTTTTTGACCGGCTTGCTCGATCGCCTGCTTCATGTTCATGTTCACCGAGAAGCTTTCCAGCTTGGCCGTCGCTTCCATCGATTTCATGAATACGTCGCCGGCCGTCTTCGGCTTCGGCGTCTCCGTCGTTTGATTCGACTCGGGAGCTTTGGCGGGCGTTTCCGCGTTCGGCGCTGCAGCCTGCTTGGATCCGTCTTGCTCGGGCTTTTGGCCGCAAGCGGCGACCGCCATCATGCTGACCGCCAGCAATGCCGTCGCAGCCGCCCGCGTCCATTTGTTCGTTCTCATTTTTATTCTCTCCTCCTATCCGCTAGTGGATTTTACCATATCGTTACAATTGGGCATAAGGGGCTTAAGACCTATTACCCGCAAACAAAAGAAAGAAGACCCGGGCGAAATCACGGGCCTTCCGACATATCGTTCTTCACATGATTCCCTGGCCGTCAGCGCACGCCGCCGGCCGCGACCGGCTCCGGCCGAAGCAGCAGGTCGCGAATGTGCAAGCAGCTCGCGATTTTTTCCAGCAAATCCTGCGTCGTGTAAAAATAATGGTTGCTCGCCTCGTAGCCGATCCGCGAATCGCGGCGGACGAGCTCGTACAGCGACCGGGCCAGCTCGATTTCCTCGTCCGCGATCGCGACCAGTTTCCGTCTCAGCCTTTCGCGCACCCGTTCGCTCTTCGCCCGCAGCCAGCGGTTCCGGCAACGGACGAAATCGATCTGCAAATAGGCGCTGCGGAAATGGAAGTATGCGCCTTGGGCGGCATGAAGCAGGTCGGCGAACGGCTCCTCCATGCCCGGCGTCACATGGCGGCGCGCCTTGACGAGCTTGTCGATCCCTTTCTTCCAGCCGATCGACAGCTTCCGGAACTGGGCGGCGAACGCAGGCTCCGGATAAATCGAACGCCATCGCCGCAAGTCGTCGTAAGGAAACCCGACCATCGTCGCATCGTAGCCGGTCGCCTCGAGCCAAAGCAGGTTGGACGGACCGTAATTTTGCGGCGCGGTGTACGCGACTCCGATCTGAAAAGGAAACTCGCGGAACGCCGAGCTGAACAGTCTTGCCGCTTCCGCGACGACGGCCCCCGCCTTCTCCCCGAATTTGCCGCGCAGAAGGCCGTTTTTGCCTTTGGCGCCTTGTCCGGCCGATCCGTCCGCGTTATCCGGCGACGTTTCCCAATAGTAGTCGGACGCAAGCTCCAGGCTTAACGAAGGATATCCGCCGAGCGTCCAGCTGAGCATAAGCCCCGATACGCCGGATCGCGCCAAATTCGTCAAATGCTCCTCCACGAGATCGAGAACGGGGAGAAACGGAACGGCCGCGCACTCCCACGTGTTGTTCAATTGCACTTTGGCGGCCGCGGCAAGACCTTTGGCGGTAGCCGCCTTCCAGTTATGAAGCGCTCTCTCGCCCGGCCCGACGATCGAGATCGAATAATCGGACACTTGTCCGCGCACGCCGGCCACGTTCGTCGGCATCCGGTCCTCGCTGTTGCTCATGACGCGGACGCCGTCCGGCAGCAGCGAGATGGCCCGCGCCACCTCCTCGTCGGACCACGTCCAGCCCCACGTCCAGCAAACGATGCGCGCGTCGGGCTTCGCGCTGAAGGCGCCTTCGGCGATGCACCGGTTCACCTCCGCGACCACTTCCTCCTTCGGCCGCCGGCTGCAGCGCGGGCATTCCGTCTTGCCTCCCGGCGCCCGGGAGTAGCAGTTCGTCAAATTTTCCGACATCGTAATGGTGAACAAGCCGGCCAATCCCGGAACTTCGCGGAACAAACGGGCCGTGCTTTCCTTCAGATAACGCCGGACCTCCGGCTGCGACGTGCATAACGAGGCGTGAATGCCCATTTCGGAATGCCCTTTCCACTCCGGCCGTTTGTCGAAAAACGGCAGCGGCATGGCGCGCGGCTCGTTGTAGTACAAGTAAACGCCGATGCCGTAATCGGCGGCCCGCTCGACCAGCCGGCGCAGCCCGTCCAGCCGCTTCTCCCAGCCGGCGGAAAGCTCGGGCGCCTCCTCCCACGGGATCAGGTTGTACAGCACGCTTTGCAGCCAAATCCCGTTCACCCCGAGCTCGGACAGCCGTTCGAGCAGGTCGTCCGGATAAGGATCGAGCTCCGGATCGATGAGCGGATCGCCGTAAACGGCGAAATACGAGTAAACGTAGCGCAGGTCGATTTTCGTCTCGCGGATCGTGCGGCCATAGGCGACGTGCGGACCTCCGCGGCGCTCCATTTGCCGTTCGAGCCATTGCAGTCCGCGGAGCAGCCCCGGCTCGTCGACGGCTTCGACGATGACGCCGTTCGGCGCCGCTTCGATCGAATGGCTTTCGGCGAGCCTCGCGCCATCGGAAACGACGCGCAGCCGCAATTCCGGACGATCACCCGTTTCGCGGCCGTCTTCGTCGGGTCGGATCGTCAAGCCGATTCCCCAGCGCCGCTCCATTCGGGCGGCGAATCGCTCGACAAACGCTTTGGCGTGACGAAGCCGCGAAGGGTAGACGACCGCCCAGCGTTCGTCGAGCGTCGCCTCGTCCGGCTGGGCTGCGCGGCCGGACCGCCCGTTCCGTCGTTCGGGCTTCCCGCTGAATTTGCCGAGGAAGGCGAACGGTTCCTCCCGCTCGCCGTCCGCGACGCCGGACGGGACGTATTCCGCCATCCGCTCCCGCAGCTTGCGCGTCGCCTCCGCTTCCTCGCTCGTCAGCGGCCGATACAGCACCGGCTCCGTTCGGGGCTTCAGAGCGCCCATTTTGACCCATAAAAAGTCGTCTTCCTTGAGCGCGAAGGCGAGCTGCTCCTCCGTCCAGCCGAGCAGCCGCAGCAGCTGCCCGTACGGAAGCAAATGCCAGTTGGCGCGAATGATCGTAATATACCCTCTCGACTGCCAAAGCGGGTTTACGATCGGGTCGGCGGGCAGCCCCATCGCGGCCGCCGTCGCCCGCACGTCCGTTTCCCGCGCCTGCAGCGTTTCGGCGATGCGCCTGACGGGGACGAGCCCCCAATTGCGCCAAACGACCGCCTGCATGCGCGTCGGGAAATGCGGAAATTCGAGCGCCTTCTTCCCACGGTCATCCCGATATAGATCCAGCATCGGGCCATCCCTCCTACTCTCGGTTTGTCATGGCCGGAAACGGACTGCGTCCGGCCATGACTCCATCAATAACCATTCAACATTATATATAATACATAATATTGATAAGTTTGGGTATAGTTTTTCAAGCAAATTTGATATGATAGATGCAAACATTCATTCGCATCGGAAAGGAACGTTATCGAATGCACTTCCGACCGACCGGAGACGGTTCGGCTTGGCGCGGCAGCGGCGCCGGCGGAATGACGCCTTCCGGCATTTCTGATCAAGACGAACGATTATCGAACGAGGTGCTCGCGCTATTTCAAAGCAAGCCGCAGCGATCCGTCGGCATCCGCTTTTTGGCCGACAGCCGGACGCCGCTGGACGCGGAGTTCATCGTCGGCCTATACCGGTACGGCTACCGGCGAACGATGATCGGGGTCGAAATGAAGCTCGGCCCGAAACGGCTGTACGTTGTGCCGAAAATCAAGGAGCTGCTGGACAAAATCGACCGCGGCGAATCGTTTCCGTTCACGAAGCATTTCATCTACGATCCGGAGCTGCACCGGTTCCGGCCCGAGGACGAAGCCGTCGTTCGGCAGCTCGTCCGCATCGTTCGCGACGAGAGCCTCTACCTGGAAACGGCATACCCGCATCCCGGCCAATCCCGCATCGCGCGGAGCGACCGGATGCTGCTCGTTCCGCCGTTTCACGCGGAATCGTTTTGGCCGCTGCTCGCCGCGGCGCCCGGCGCGAAGCTGGAGCTGGACGGCCGGCCGACCGGCGATTTCCGGCTTTCCGACGAGCCGCTCCCGCTACGCTTCGAATTCGACGAAGCCGAAGGCGAAGGCGAATCGGGATACCGGCTGAACGTGCAGGGACTGGATGACGTTACCGTGCTGGAATCGTACGGGCTCGCCGTCGCAGACGGAAAATTGGTGAAGATGCGATCCGAGGACTGCCGCCGCCTTGCGGAGCTGAAGCATATGCTCGACGTATCCGGCCGGGATCATATTCGCATTCCGGCCGGGCGGATGGAGCCGTTTATCGAGAAGGTCGTTCCCGGACTGACGCGGCTCGGCGGCGTTCGCATCGCGGATCGGGTGGCGGGCCGCATTTTGCAATCGCCGCTCAAGGCGCGTCTTTACCTGGACCGCGTCAAGGACCGGCTGCTCGCCGGACTCGAATTCCAGTACGGCGACGTCGTCATCGATCCGCTTGCGGACGACGAGCGGAAGCGGAACCCCGGCCGCATCGTCATGCGCGACGGCGAGAAGGAGCGCCGCATTTTGGAACTGATGGAGCAAACGCCCTGCGTCAGAACGGAAGGCGGCTATATTTACGGCGACGAAGAAGAGGAGTACGAATTTTTGTATCATACCGTGCCGGAGCTCGAGAAGCTGCTGACCGTGTACGCCACGTCGGCCGTAAAAGCGCGGGTGCTTCCCGCTCCCGTCGCGCCGAAAGCGTCGGTCCATGTGGACGAACGCACCGAATGGCTGGAAATCCGGTTCGACATCGGCGGAATACCGGAGGCGGACGTACGCGAGGTGATCCGGACGCTGGAGGAAAAACGGAAATTTTATCGGATGCCGGACGGCGCGCTGCTGCCGCTGGAAAGCGAGCCGTTTCAGGAAATGATCCGTTTTCTGAACGGCTTGGGCGTTCGCGCCGGGGACATCGACGGCCACGCCGTCCAGCTGCCCGCCGTTCGCGGACTTCGGCTGCTCGATGCGCCTCCTCCCGGAGACGCAATCCAACTGGGCAAATCGCTGCGCCGGCTGCTCGAGCATATCCGCAACCCGGACCATCTCGATTTTCCGGTTCCGGACAGTTTGGCGGGCGTGCTTCGCGATTACCAGAAGTACGGCTTCGGCTGGATGAAGACGCTGGCCCATTACCGGTTCGGAGGCATTCTCGCGGACGACATGGGGCTCGGCAAAACGCTGCAAAGCATTGCGTACCTCGTCTCCGTGCTGCCGGACATCCGCACGCGGAATACGCCGGCCCTCGTCGTCGCTCCGGCTTCGCTCGTCTATAACTGGCTGAACGAAATCAAGACGTTCGCGCCGCACATGCGGGCGGTCATCGCCGACGGCACCAGGGACGAGCGGGAAGCCGCGATGCAGGACGCCGCCGGAGCGGACGTGCTCATCACGTCCTACCCGCTGCAGCGGCGGGACGTCGGACTTTACGCCGGGCAGCCGTTTCATACGCTCATCCTGGACGAAGCGCAGGCGTTTAAAAACTACGCGACCCAAACGGCGCAGGCGGTCAAGCAGATCCGGGCCGACTTCCGCTTCGCCCTTACCGGAACGCCGATCGAGAACTCGCTCGAGGAGCTGTGGTCGATTTTCGACGCGGTTTTTCCCGGTCTGTTCCCGGACCGCAAAGCGTTCGGCGACATGCCGCGGGAGGCGATCGCGTCGCGCATACGCCCGTTTCTGCTGCGCCGGTTGAAGATCGACGTGCTGAAGGAGCTGCCGGACAAAATCGAGACGGTGCAGACGTCCGAGCTGCTGCCCGAGCAAAAGAAGCTGTATATGGCCTATTTGGCCAAGCTGCGGCACGAAACGCTGAAGCATCTGGACGACGAAACGTTTCCGCGAAACCGGATCAAAATATTGGCCGGCCTGACGCGGCTTCGCCAGCTGTGCTGCCATCCCGCCTTGTTCGTGGAGGGCTACGCGGGGAGCTCCGGCAAGTTCGAGCAGCTGATGGAGCTGATCGACGAATGCCGGGACGCCGGCAAACGGTTGCTGCTGTTCTCGCAGTTTACCGAAATGCTCGGACTCGTCAAACGGGAGCTCGGCTTCCGGGGCGTTCCGTTCTTCTACTTGGACGGCCATACTCCGGCCGCCGAGCGGGTCGAGCTGTGCGAACGGTTTAACGGGGGCGAACGGGAGCTGTTTCTGATCTCCTTGAAGGCGGGCGGCACCGGTCTCAACTTGACCGGTGCCGATACGGTCGTGCTGTACGACCTGTGGTGGAATCCCGCCGTCGAGCAGCAGGCCGCGGACCGGGCGTACCGGATCGGGCAAAAGAAGGTCGTGCAAGTGATCCGTCTCGTCGCGCAAGGCACCGTCGAGCAAAAAATGTACGAGCTGCAGCAGCGCAAAAAAAGCTTGATCGACGAAGTGATCGACGCGGAGCGCGATCCGCTGTCGTCGCTCACGGAGCAGGACATACGCGAGCTGCTTACGGTTTAGACCGTCGAAAACCAAAAACGCCTCGCTCCGACCGAACGTCGGGCAAGGCGTTTTTCGTATGCGGACCGTTGTCCGTTGTTCCGTTCACTCGTCCGCTTCGGGGTAACGTTCCCGGCAAAACGATTCGACGGCTTCGAGCTCGTCCGGCTCCAGCTCGAACTCCAAATAGCGATGGGTCGTCCTTTCGAGCAGCTCGTATTTCACGATGCCGGTCCGGCCTTCTTCTTCCTTGAAGACGACCCGGACGAGCAAGCCGTTGTCGGAGTGGAGCTCGTCCTCCTCGTCCACCTCGACCTCGAGCATAAACTCGTACCGGTTGCCGGACAATATGCCGAACTGGTCTTTGATCCGTTCTACCGTATAAGCCGTAATGTCGAACATGGAACCATCCTTTTCCTCGGGCATTCCTTTTATTATAGCGATATCGGCCCGAAATGGAAAGGGAGGCGGCTTACGGCTTCAGCGGGATCGTATAATTCCGGTCGACGACGATCGCGTCGTTGCTTCTCGACAACGTAACCGTGTAGCGCTCCAGCTTCGGCGCAGGAATATACACGTCCAAATAAGCTTTATCGGCGTAATCCTCGGCTATGCCGAAGCCGCTGACGCGAAACGCCTCGCGGTCTTCACCCGACTTGCGGGTGTACGCCTCGTACGCTTGCGGCCCTTCCTTCTCGAATTTCGCCGTCATCTCCTCTTTCTCTGCGATGTCGAACGATACGCCTTCGAGCGACGTTTGCCCGGGGCGCTCCTTTTTCAGCTTCAGATGAAGATAGCCGCGCGGCACGTAGTCGGCTCCTTCGACGACGATCGATTCCTTTTTGAAGCGAACCGTTTTCGGAAAATCGCCCTCCAGCGACAATTCGAACCGGTCGCTAGGCTCCCATTCGCCGACCGTCAGCTTCCCGATATGCAGCGTCAGCGAACGAACGTCCGGATCGAAGAAGACGGACGACGAGAACGGCAGCTGCATCGCGCCATCGCCGAGCGGAAGTAGCGGACCGGAAGGATCGTAACGGTATACGTTTCCTTTGTCGTCCTTCAAGTAGGGCGCCGTTCCGTCGTCTCTCGGGAAGAAGTACGACCAGTCTTTCGGCCCTCGCAGGACGACATTCATCGATGTCGGTTGAATCGTCAGCTTCTCCAAAGTCAATTCGCCGATATCCGGATCTCCGACCGCGAGCTTCAGCTTTGGCTCGACCACACGATTGTGCAGCAGCTTGCTTGCCTGAACCGGAACCGATATGCTTCCGAGCTCCTTCCATTCGTCGCGTCGCGACTCGGAATACGACGTATTCTGCACGACCGCGAGGCGCAGCTCCGTTTCCTTCGCCAAAAAGTCGCGTACCGCGCCTTCCCGAAGCCGATATTTGTACGTTACCTGCAAAATCGGCTTTTGGCCGCCGTCCGCCGGCGGAATGACGGCTCTGTCGGTCGTCGAGCCGCCGCCGGTCAAGTTTACGGGATGTATGGATAGATGAACCGCGCTGCGCGGATCGGTCGCGTCGAAATCGTCGCTGCGGATAAAGCTTTTGAACAGCAGCTCCTCGTCGGTCAAGTACATGTCGCCGATCGTGATCGTGGTCCCTCCCGTCTGCCACGTCACCGGCTCGTTCGGCGTATAGCCGTTGTTTATCGCCGTTTGGACGCCGTCCCGCTCCCGAACATGGGTCAGCCAGTCGACGGCGATATCGAAGCCGGGCACCCCTTTGACGAACGAGGCGAACGCCGGCGACACTTTCACGCCGACCGAAAACGTGACGGCGACGATGACGGCCGCCGCAGCGCTTTTCGAGCAGGCGCTCCGACTGCTCCTTGCGCAGCAAATCGTCCAGCGGCGAAGGCGAAACGTCCTGAATGTCCATGCCGTCGATGTGACGTTATGCTTGTAGCCCTGCTCCTTCCTCGCGATATCGATCGACCGGAGCGCGACCAGCTTGCTGAACCATGCGCGCAGATGGAAATCTCTTTGCCGCTCATAATGGCGGAATAGAGCTCGATCAATGCATTTTGTACGGCTTCCTCGGCCAGATGCTTGGACCGAAGCATCATATAAGCGGTACGGTACGCCTTCGGAATGAGCGGATTCGCCAGGCTGCGGAACGCTTCTTTGTTGCCGTTCCTGACCTCGTCCCATAGTATTCGTTCCGCATCCAAATTCATAACGCCACTCCCTTAGGTATCGTTCCTATACGATAGGCGTAACGGTTTCCCATTCGGTTCAAACAACGCGCCGATTATTTGACAAAAAAAGATTGCAAATGCTGCCACAGCATGTCGGACGTCATATACGGCTCGCCGGCGTTAATTCGTTTGACGATCCGGCCGCCGGGCTCGTTCATTCCTTCCTCCGTCGAGAAAAACAGTTCGATGCCCGCCTTCGTCCCTTCCTCGATGACCGCATCGCTGAAACTGCCGTAAGGAAACGCAAGCAGCCGGCGCCGATCGCCCAGTTCCTCCGAAAGGCGCTTTTCGAGAAACGCCAAATCGCTATAAATTCGTTTGCGGTAATCCGCCTCGGACTCCGCCCGCTGCCGTCCATTCATGTACATCCGGGAGGTCAATGCGGGCATGAGCGTTCCGGCGCGATCGGTCGGAACGGTTCTGTGCAGATTGTAAGTATGGCTGTATATCCCCATGCCGCACTTTTTCAATTCGCCCATCTGCTCCCAGTTCAGGTGCGGATCGGCTTCGGAATTGAACAAATCCGACGAAATGCCCACGATAAAGTCGGATGCCGTCGCCCCGTATCGCTCCAGGACGGGAACGGCTTCCTTGTAAAACGATTCGTACCCGTCATCGAACGTAATGGCGATCGCATTGGGCGGAATGCTGCGGCCGTTCAGCATAAATTGGACGAACGTTTCCATCGAAATGATGCGAAAGCCCCGGTCGTTCAGCATCCGAAGATGATCGCCGAAAAGCTCCGTACTTATCGTACCGGCGGAAGCCGACTCCGCTTCCGCATGTTGCCTTACGTCATGATAAATCAGGACAATCGCTTTGTCATCGTAATAAACGTCCCTCGCGACGGCCGTTTTCGTGTCCGGGCCGTTAATCGCCGGTATAAACAGTCCGATGCATATCGCGATCAATGCCAACAATCGAATGGACCTCATTTCCTATGCTGCCTCTCGTGCCTTGGTGTAGCGCGCGCTCACTACTAAGGCGCAGTCGGGCGGGAAACGGTTCAATGCGATCGGTTCGTAAAAGCGTGCGGCGCGTTCGGTCGTCAAAATGCGGCAAATATCGCGCCAGCGCCCCAAAAACGAAAGCCGGTCCCGAAAGTTATGGGGACCGGATCAATTTGGCAAAACATAAGCGGTGGAAGGTGAGTCCGATGAGCAACTCCAAAGATTTCGTGCAAAACCAATTCAAAAAATGGAAGCATGCCGCATCCCAGCTCATTTCGAGCGAAACGAGCGGCGAGCCGCTCGACGAGTCGCTATTCGTCGAACTCGAGCCCGACTATTACGAGCGCTGCCGCCAGCTGGCCGAAGCCCGGAATACGACGGTTTCCGCCGTCGTTCATTATATGCTGAAGCAGCAATTCGCCCTGCAAAGTCACGATCGCCCGATCAAGTCGAATATCGAGCAACTCGAGCGCAATCCGCTGCTCGCGCTCGACGGGCTGACCGGCCGCCGAAAAAACCGGGAAACGGGAGGAGATGAAAGCCGTGAATTCGCATGAACAGCCGCGCCCGTCCCATACCGTATTCGTCGAGCAATCGGCCTGGATGGCGTTTATGAACCCGGACGACCCATATTACTTGCAGGCGAGAAACGTCTTCTACGAGATGCACGACCTGGAACGGTCGCTGTCGACGACGAACTACGCCGTATTCGAGACGCACCGCTGGCTGCGCGACCAATTCGATTACGCCGACGCGACGATGTTCCTCAACACGGTGGACAAGGCGGTCCAGCAAAACGTGCTGACGATCATTCCCGGCAGTCCCGAGCTGGAAACCGAAGCGAAGCGGCTGCTGATGGAATATCCGGACTGCCGGTTTTCGCTGGACGAAGCGCTGAACGCCGTCGTGCTGCTCCATTACCGCATCAAGCGGCTGTTCGCGTTCAATCCGAACTATTCGTTCTTATCCCGCATCGACCGGGACATCAAAGTGTTCCCGAGCGCGTGGTAAATCCGTCGCGAACGCAAGCCGGCGTCTTAACGCGAGACGCCGGCTTTTCGGGTTTCCGTATTCGCGGCTTACGGACCGCCGGGAACGTCCCGGTCGTTTCGCAGCGGCGCTTCCGGCTCTTTCGCGAACATCGCTTCGATTTTGCGGCTGACGATCAGCGAAGCGGCGATAAACAGCGCGACGTAAAGCAGCAGCAGCGGATTATCCGCATAACGGGAAACGTCGTAGCCGATGTAGGAAACGACGAATACCATAACCGCTTTGCCCGCCGCGACGGCGAGCGCGAACGAGCGGAAACGCATGCCGGCGAGCGCGGCCGCCACGTTGATGACGACGAACGGGCCTACCGGAAACAAGCTGAGCACGAATACATAGCTGAAGGCGTTGCGCCGCACCCAACGCATCCCTTTTTGCACCTTCGGCTTGCGGGCCCATCGCTGCAAGAAGGCGCTCCCGGCGATTTTTCGCACGATCGCGAACGTCGTCAGACAGCCGGCGACCATCCCGAGCCACGAATAAAGAAAGCCGAGCCAGAGGCCGTACACGAGCGCATTGACGCCTACGATCAGCAGCGTCGGCAGCGGCGGCACGAACGATTTCATAAACGTAAGCAGCATGCCCGGCAGCGGTCCGAACGAGCGGTATCGCTCCAGCCACTCCGTCAGCTGCTCCTCGGTCAAACTCGATAATAGGTCCGCAATTCCCATTCAGCCAATCACCTGTTTCTGTTATGCATCGCCGAGCTTTCCCGGCGCCATTAGTCGTATGCGGAGTAAGTTTCCTCGTCCGCGATGCTTTGCACTTCATCGCTGCCGATCCACATATAACGGTAACCGTCCTTCGCCTGCTTGTCCAGCGCTTTCCGCTTGTAAAATCTAGGGCTTCCTTCCCCGCGTTCCTCGTCGTAAAACAGCAAAATGCCGTCCGTTTTCCGAAACAGCAGGTCGTCCCGCGCCGTCAGCTGCCAAACGCCGCTGTACGGCTGATTGCTCACCGTGCCGTAATAATCGAGCTGCCGTACGATATCCCGGAACAGCCGCTGCTTCTCTTCCTTCCATTTTTCGTCCGGGTTCAGGTAGGCCGCGACGATCGAGCATTTCAGACGAGGGTAACGCTTTTTCAGCTCGAATGCCGCCTCGCACGCCCACAGGTCGACGCCGTACTGGCCGGGCGTAACGATCCACTCCAGCCCTTCCTCGATCAGCGGCTCGAGCCGCGCCGCGATCGCTTTCTTAATGTAGCCGATCCCTTTGTGCTTCTCGTCGAAAATGTTCAGCTCGTGCGCCCGGTAGCCCGTGACGAGCAAATTTTTCATGCGCGCTTCCCCTTTTCCTTCGCCGTTCCGAACCGTACTACCACTATACCGGATTCCGGTCGGCATATCCATGCGAGGCCAAAAAAAAATCCGCTTCGCAGCGGATTTTCCCGTTTCCCCGTCAGTCGGAAACGACATAATATTTTTTGCCGTACAGCTTCGAAACGCCTTCATTGCTTATTTTGTCCCCGCTGCTGTGAGCGAGGGATTGCATGAACTCGTACGCCTTCTTCTGATCGCTTTCGTTCAGTTTGTCGAATAAATGGAGCACCTTTTCTTTCCGGGTCATGACCGTTCTCCTCCTCTCGATATTCGAACACGTTGCGGAGGCGGGGGATCAGAAATACACAAAAAACACAAGGCTAGACCTTGCGTTCCATAACGAAATCTATCCTCCCCACATTCGCTTACGAGGTTAGCTGACGGATTCGGGCGGTGAGAAATCGCCCTACGATACGCGGCTTGAAAGCGCGTATCGATTCACCCCATAAAACTTGGTTCCCCCGCTTTTCTTAAACAAGAAAATTCAGCGACAATGACTATTAAGTTTAAACTTAATTATACCCACGATATCGATTGTTGTAAAGAATCATTTTCAACATTTTTTCACATGCCCGTTCGGAGCTTTTTATGGTACCATAAATTACCACGACGAAAAGGAGCTGGACTATGAAGCTTACATACGGCACGCCCGAGGAAGCGGGAATGTGCCCCCGACGCATCGATTATATGGAACGGCTGGTGGAACGTTGGGCGGCCGAACGGGTGTCGCAGGCGTTCTCGATCGTTGTGGCGCGAAAAGGGAAGATCGTCAGCGAGCGAACGTTCGGCACCGTTTCTCCCGAACCGGACGCCCCCCCGCTTACGTCCGAAACGCTGTTTCCGCTCGCTTCGATCACGAAGCCGATCACCGCGACGGCCGCGATGATTTTGGTCGAACAAGGATTGCTCTGCTTAAGCTTCCCGGTCGCCTACTACATTCCCGAGTTTGTCGGCGAAGGCAAACAAAACGTGAAGGTGCATCATTTGATGACGCATACGTCGGGTTTGCGAAACAGCGACGTTTACGAGCACGCGAAGCGGAAGGAGCCGCACGCGGACGTGCCGCCGGCCGATCCGAACCAGCATCCCGACCTTCACCGCAGACTGTATCTCGGCTACGACGCGCCGCTATGGAAGCCGCCCGGAACGGAAATGTCGTACTGCGGCTACAATATCGAACTGCTCGGCGAAATCGTCAGAAGGCTGAGCGGACGGACGCTGGAATCGTTTTGCCGGGAGCATATTTTCGAGCCGCTCGAGATGAACCGGACTTATTTCGTCGTACCCGAAACGATGTACGATCAAGTTATTCGCCGGGACGAACAGCTTCCGGGCGGCCAACGGTTCCATACTCCCGAAGCGATGTCGTTTCCGTCCGCCGCGGGCGGGGCGTACTCGACGGCGATGGATATCGCGCGGTTCGGCCAGCTGTTTCTGAATAAAGGCAAGTACGGCGACCGGCGCGTGCTGAGCCCGGCATCGGTTACCGAAATGATCCGCGATCAGGCGCCGCATGTCTCCTCCACGTACGGGGCGCAGTATTTCGTCGACGCTTCGTACGGGTACTGCTGGCCGGTCAACAACACGAAGCGGGACAGCGGCGATCTGTTCTCGCCGAAAGCGATCGTATGCGGCGGGGCCGGCGGGGTAAACATAACGGTCGATCCTCATTACGAAACGGTCCAAGTCATTTTCTCGATCGAAAGCAAACGGAACGACGGATACGACGTCTGGTTTCCGTGCATGAATCTGTTCAACAACGCCGTTATCGCCTCGATCGAGGAATAACGGGGCATGACTGAAACCGGCAGCGCGAACTGCCGGTTTCGTCTTGTTTATCGTACAGGCTGGGCGGGAACGCCGCCGTCTTGCTTCTTCGTTCGCTTTTCCTTGTAGTGCCTGACGACCATGATCGCTATCGGAATGAGAGCGCCGGCGACCAATACCGCGATCAAATACGGCTGCTTCCAGGGCAATTCGCCGTAATAGTTCGCCTCTTTCGCAATTTCCAATCGTTTGGGAACCGTCAGCAATGCGAATACGCCCAACAAAATCGATATCGTCACCCTCCGCTTCGGCGCCAGAACGCATGCGGCGTAGATGGAAAAGGCGACGCAAAACAGCTGGTCGTACAAATGGGTCAGCACGAATTTCAGCTGAAACCGGTCATTCGCGATCGGGTCGATCAGCATGCGAATGACGAACATGCGAGCGAACGTGCGCAAAAAGAAGAAGCTGAGCACGAACATCGGCAAAACGAGCACCCATTTCAACGCCGCAATCCAATTCGTCTCCGAATCGCGCAAACGAACCGACTCCCTCCGTAAGAAGCCCTATACGCCTTTATCCTTTGATTATGGGAGGAAGTTTTGGAAAAATCAACTAAAACCGCGATCTTTCCATCGTCCGAATTTTCCGCACCCCGTTGTTTACAACAACGAACGAATCCGTTCAAGCAGCGGTCGACCTTCGATTTCAAGCTCCCGAATCCGTACGAGCAGCTCGGAGGCTTGCTCCCGGCGGTCCGGATCGAGCAGCGGCTCGCGCGGCTGCATCCAAGGAAACATGCCGTTCAGCGTTCGAAACGATTCCGCGATCCGCCCGTAATGTTCGGCCGCGGCGTCCAGGCGTTCGGCAATCGAACCGCCCAGCCTGTCGCCCGCTTCCCGCAAAAACCGTTGCGCATAATGCCGGCTTTCATGGAACAAGTCGACGTAATAGCCCATAAAGAAACATTCGATCGTTCCGCCGCGCACCGCTTCGATCCACCTGTCCAGCGCGCGAATTCCGCCATAAAACGTTTGACCGTCCCATTCGTAAGCTTCATCGCGCGAAAACTCCGAAGCCAGCTCCAGCGCCGCGCGGATCGCCGAGGCGTCGTCGGACGGCTCGGCTTTGTCCGCCCAGTGCAGCGAAATGAAACCGCCCGGCTCCCGCCGATCCGAACGATGCCGTTCGTTCGAACGATCGGCCGCGCAGGCGGCGCACGGACAGTAGCTTCGGCCGAGCATCATCCACGGAATGACGTCGTCCGCGCCTTCGTGTCCGGTGCCGCCGTGCCACGAATGCGTGTAATAGCCCGTATCGTCGAAGGCGTAAACCATCGACGTTTCGTCGCCTAGATCAAGCTGCTTGGCGAAAACGGGCAGCCCTCGCCTTAACGCGTTCCGCGCCCCGTCCCAAGCTTCGGCCTGCAGCCGGCGAAACGAATCGTCGTCCGCCGCAATCGTATAAAAGCCTTCGATGCTCAACCCGAGATGACGCGCCGCCTCGAATAGGCGAGGCTCGGGCTCGCCCCGGTTCGGAGCCGTCATCCGTTCGTCGACGACCGACAGAAACGCATTGCCGGTTATGCCGTACACCCAGGCGACCGAATGCGGAACGTTCCAATAATCGAGGCACGACTTGATCGCGCCGATATGCGATTTATGAAGCCCGGAAAAACGCAGCCGGTCCAGACTGACTTTCGATATTTTCGTCATCGCGCGCCTCCTAAGGCTGGTTACGTGCCGTTTAGCTGCCGGACGACCTCGCGGAATGCGGCGATCGCCTCCTCGTCGAACCGTTTCGCATCCGCGAGCAGCGCCGCGGCTTCCAGACGGCGCTCCGTATCTTCGAGCAATCCTCGCGGCTGCTCCCAAGGGAACAATCGGTACACCCGATTGATCGTATCGCTGACGGCGCCGAAGCTTTCGATCGCATCGTCCAATGCCGGCGGCGCGTCGTCGGACAGTCGGCGCTTCGCTTCGACGAGAAACTTGCGGCCGTTCGTCCGGCACGTATCCCATTCGTGCGTATGGTAGGCGAAGTACCAGCCGTCGACCGTACCTTGGCGAAGCTCGCGGATCCAATGGTCGTAAGCCGCCGATGCGACGCGGGTATGCGGCCCGGTCAGCTTTCCGTCCGCGAAATCGACGGCCAGCGAAAGCGATTCCCGAACCGTGCGGCGGTCGTCCTCCGGCTGTCCGTCCGGCAGCATCCAGTGCAGATCGACGAGCCCGTCGCGCTCGCCGAGCGTTTGCCAGCGAATCGGCTTGACGCCGTGCCAGCAGCCGATCGTATATTCCTCCGTCGATTCCGAATAGCCTTGGACGACGCTCGTTTCCCCGTAGTCGAAATAAAAGCCGCGGCCGAAGCACGGATAGCCTTCGTCGATCTTCCGTCTCGCCGTATCCCACGCTTGCTTGCGAAGCGTCTCCAGCTCCTCCCCCTGCGCCGTGCGGCTGAACCCTTCCGTGCGGACGCCGAGGTTGTTCAGCAGCGCCACGATGCGGTCGTGCGGCAGCTCGTTTAAGATGGGCGCGTAATTTACCTGCTCCCCGACCCGGAACAGAAACGGAATCGCGATCGCTCCGTACAGCCACGGCGTATGCGCGTACGGCTTGCCCAAATATGTCAAGCAAGCGCTGTAAACGTTAATGTTGGACAAATTGCTGCGAGCCCCGTTGTACTTGTATCCTTCGAGCGATTTTCCGATTTGAACGTCCATAAGTCGATTCCTCCATGATCAAGTTGACAAGGAAAGGTCGAGACACCGGCATAACCGTTCCAATGCCGCGATTCCCGCCTCTTCCTCCGTTTTCGCCTGCGCGAGCAGCCCGACCGCCGCGCCTGAGGCGGACGGATCGCCCGGCGCGCCTCCGTCCGGAAAAGGAAACAACCCGCTCAGTGCGGCAAGCGATTCCGCAACGCGGCCGTACCGCCGCCCGGCCTCGTCGGCGAGCGCGGCGGCCGCCGTCCGGCCGTCGCCCGTCAGCTTCGGCCCGAGCCCGCGCAGGAATGCCGCCGCATGCGATCTGGCGTCCGCCGCGACACGCGCGGTGTAAGCGTTGCCGAGCGGCTGGACCGCGCCCCGGCGAAACGCATCGATCCAGCAATCGTAAGCGGTCAAGCCGCACACGTAGCCGACGAACGTAAGCTCCCCGTACGCATGCCGAATGGCCGCGCGAAGGGCGCGGCGAACCGCCTCCCATTCCGGAATCGCTTGCTCGGACGTTACGGACAGCACAAAAAGTCCTCCCGCTTCCCCTTTGCCGAGCCGATCGTACGGAATCGTCCGTTTCGCTTTCGCATCCTCCGCGTACAGCAGCTGTTCCCGATCGTCGTAGCCGTACACGAGCCCGAACTCCGGCGAAAACAAGTCCCAGCCGATAACCGGCACGCCCCGCATGATCGACTTCCGGATGAGCGCGATGCCTTTGCCCAGCATATAAGGGGTCGGCGGGACGCCGCCGTCGCCGGAATGCTCGCTTTCGAGGCCCACATTCAGCAGTCCGTCGCGGAACGCCGGCTCCCAAAAGTACATGGACGGACCGGACGCGTCGACGGACTCCGCCTCGACCGTCAGGCGGAACGCCTGGCTCGTCAATCCCATCACCTCGGTCAGCGAGCAGGCGCGCGCCCCGGTATACGGCAGCAATGCGTAAACTGCGCCCGCGAACGAAGTGCCGCACCGTTTCCACGCGCGGGAGCGAGGCCCTTTGCGAAGCGCGACGACCGCCCGCTCCAGCGCGTTCGCGTCGCGCCTCTCCCGCAAATAGTCGCGATACCGCTCGCGGCTGCGTTCCTCCTTCACCTTTTGCCGGACGCGGCTGATCGACTGGTATACGCTGTCGGTCGACGTGTCGAACAGGCGGGCGATTTCCGCGGGGGACAGCTGCTTGAAAAAATGCGCCTCGAAAACGGCGCGTTCCTTTGCCGTCAAGCAGCGAAGCAGCCGGCGAATCGTCTCGACGAACTCTTTTTGCGCCAAACGAATCGACGGATCGCCGTCCTCGCCCGCTTGTCCTCCGTCGCCGTACATATAACGCAGCAGGCTGTCCAAATCCGACCAGTCGACTTCCCGCGAATCGCCCCGAGCGGCCCATAGCCCCGTAAACGTTCGTTCCCGGCCGGAATGCTCGCCTTTCCGCAGCTTCATCAGCGCTTCGTTGCGGACGATTTGATGCAGCCACGGCAAAAACCGGTTCATGTCCGCCAGCGAACCGAGGTGCAAAAAAGCACGCAGCAGCGCCTCCTGAACGATATCCTCCGCCAAATGCGGGTCGCGCGCCACGCGGCGCGCCCAATCGAACGCTTTCGACCGGTGTCTGCGCACAAGCTCTCCGAACGCGTCCGAATCGCCGCCGCGCGCCCTTCCGATCAAATCTCCGTCCGTCGCCTCATGCTTCATGCTTTCGGTTGACCTCCTCGACTATATAGATGCATGGGCGTCTCCGTTTCTGAGCCGTTTTTCGCAAAGTTTCAAAAAAAATGGACGCAAACGGAAAAACACACTCGTCCGTTCCGCGGAACGCGACGAATGTGTCGGCAAGCTGACGTTTTTCCAGTCATGATCGGCGATTACTCCGCCCGAATCGGGTAGTCGACGACAACGACATTGTCGAGAATCCCGTCCAGCATGCGGACGAACTGCCGATGAACCGGATGCGGCCCGTATTGGCGCAGCGCCTCCCGGTCCCGGAACGTAATGCGAAGGCCGAGCGAGTAGCCGTGCCTATTGTCCGTTTCCTCCGTCACGTTCACGCCGGCCGTCAGGTCGACGATGCCGGGAATGCGCTCTTTGAAAGACAGCAGCGTATCGAGCAGCCGCTGTTCCGTCTCCGGTTCGTATTTGTCGTTGAATTTGAAGCATACCAAATGCTCGAACATCGTTACTCCTCCTGTTTGTTCGCGAAATCCGTCCATGTACGTTAATCCGCCGCCATGCGCGAGTAGCCTTCCTCCCGCATATACGTTTCCAGCTCGTCGTACGTCTCAAACGCCGCATCGAGATTGAGTCCGGCGTACACGTACCATAAATCGTCCTCGAAACGCGCCTCCAGCACGTGCTTGTTCGGGCCGATCCACCGTTCCCGCTTCGGTTGCCGGCTTGCCTCGCCGCGTACGTCCGGGGCCGCCGACAGCGAGCGGATCGACTGCTCGACGACGGCGCGCAGCTCGTCCTCCGAAAAATCGCGAACGTTGACGAAGCCTTTTTCGTCTGTCCGGTACCCTTGCAGCAGCCCGCCGTAAACGAAGCCGTTGCCGTTCGGATGCAGATGATAGGCGACCGTTTTTTTGTCGCGAGCGCTTTCTTCGTAATGGTAATTGACCCGCCCGAGCGATACGTGCTTGCGCCGCAGCTGCGGGAACGAATCCAAGATCGCCAGCTTTTGTTCGAAACTGAGCATGCTTCGATTGCCTCCAAAGGATAGAAATTGGTTTCGATCCGGCGCGACGATCGCGGCTCGAACCCGATCGCGGCGACCGCTTGTCCGCCATGCCGGATCGTCAAACGGTCTCGCGCGGGCTCGGACGGAATCGATCGGCGCCGGAGTTCTCGTTATCGCGCGTTTCCCTCTCCGGACCGGTCGGCCGGATCTTCGCCGGAATGCGCGGCGTCGCAGGACGATTCGTACCCGTGCAGCACCGCGGCGAGCAGGCCGGGAAACCGGGCTTCCAGATCGTCCGAGCGTATCGACAGAAACCGCTGCGTGCCGTGCATCCGGACGCGGACGACGCCGGCTTCCCGCAGCGTCCGGGAATGATGGGACAGCGTCGATTTGACGACCGGAACGTCCATATCGCCGCAGGTGCGCTCCCCCGCCTTGTACAGCTCGGCGACGAGATACAGCCTGACGGGATCGCTCAAAGCGTACAGCACCGATGTCAATTGAATGTCGTCACGGTCGGGATGATGTAATGGTTTCATGCCGGGACCCCCTTTTTTCCATGAAAACCGATGATTGAATTTTATCATATCGCGTGTTATATTTCTATTGTTCGATTATCATCGAATATTAGAACATAAAGCGAGGGATCGTCATGTCAACAGCTTCTCCTGAAACGACGGCTCGTTTTCCCGGGCAAGCGGCCGTCCGGGAACGGGCGATAACCGCCATGCTCGGCGCCGCGATCGTCATGGTCATTATGAACACGATGATGTTCAATTTGGCGCTGCCGAGCGTTTCGCGCGACTTCGGCATGTCGACCTCCGTCGTCTCCTGGATCGTGACCGGCTACTCGATCGTGTTCGCGATAGCCTCCATTACATACAGCCGGTTGGCCGATTTCATTCCGATCCGCCGGTTGTTCGTAATCGGGCTGTTATCGCTCAGCCTGGCGGCGATTGTCGGCTGCTTCAGCAACAGCTTCGCGCTGCTGCTCGCCGTCCGCATCGTGCAGGCGTCCGGGGCCGGTGCGATTCCGGCTTTGTCGCTCGTCCTCGTCAGCCGCTATATTCCGCTCGAACGTCGCGGCAAGGCGATGGCCGCGATCATGTCGGCCGCATCGCTCGGACTCGGGCTCGGCCCGGTCGCCGGTGGCGCCATCGTGCAGCTGCTCGGCTGGCATTATTTATTCGTCGTCACGGCGTTAACGCTGCTGCTCGTTCCCGCGTTCGCGAAGCTGATTCCGGAAGAAACGCCGCGACAAGGCACGTTCGACGTTTGGGGCGCCGCGTTCGTCGGCATAGGGACGACCGGACTGCTGCTGTTTTTGACGACGCAATCGTGGCTCGCCTTAACGATCGGCGTCGTATCGCTCATCCTGTTCGCCGCGCGCATCCGCACGGCCGCCGATCCTTTCGTGCAGCCGTCGCTGTTCGCGAACCGGCCGTATTTGACGCTTGGCGCCGTGGGGATCGGCGCGTACTTGTGCAGCTTCGCGACATTGTTCATCATGCCGCAAATATTGCTGAACTTATACGGGTTGAGCGCGATCGAAGCGGGACTCGTCATTTTCCCGGGCTCGCTGCTCGCCATGCTTCTTTCGCGCAAAGTAGGCGCCATGATCGACCGGTTCGGCAACGGAGGCATCATTCGCAACGCCCCGCTGCTCCTCCTGGCTTCCGCAGTGCTGTTCGCGTTGTTCGCGGGGACGACCTATATCGCGATCCTGCTCATTTACATGCTGCTCAGCGTCGCGTTCACGTTCCTGACGAGCAGCATCTCGAACGAAATGTCGCGCATATTGGACTCGCGGCAAATCGGTTCGGGCCTCGGGCTGTTCCAGCTGCTGCAATTTTTCAGCGGCGCGTTCGGCGTCGCGGCAACGGCCAGCGCGATGGCCGTCCAGCAGCGGCTGCCGCAGCGAATCGCCTACGGCAACATTTATTGGGGAATGGCGGTCATCGCGCTGGCGGCGATCGTTTGCGCGTACTTGTACCGGCGGTCGACGGCCGCCGCGGCCGGGCGCGCCGGCGCGAAGGCGTGAAGGCGTGAAGACGTGAAGGCGTAAACGGAACGAAGCGGGCCGCTTCGGGCTCCGACTGATTCCATGACCGGCGCTTACGAATCGTGTTAACGTTATTTAGGCCGATTTCTAGCCTGATTCGTTTTAACGAATCCGAGTATCGTTATTTGGCTCAAACTCGCTCCGGAAGCCGCAATATCCGATGAATAAGACCTGCCCGGTTCATTACGCTAATGTATGATTCATTTTGACGCAAATAAGGGTTCTACGGTTCGTTAGGCTCGATCGGCTATCGGTGCGGGGCGCGGTTGAAAAAGCCGAGAGTGGTCGGAGGCGGGCGCGATCGTCGGCTTCCCCGGCACTCCCCTTATACAAACAAACAAGCGGCTAGCGCGTGGCGCTGGCCGCTTGTTTGTTTGCTGCTCCTAACTGTCGGAGCCGCCTTTACAGCTCGAAATCGACGACGATGCTGTCGACGCGGCCGACCTCCCGGATAAACGCGGCGACTTCCTGATGCCTGGGGTTCGGTCCGTACGCCTCCAACGCCGCCCGGTTTTCGAAGCGGACGGACAAGACGACTTGATGGCCTTGGCTTTTGTCCGAAAAGTTAAGGCCGGCTTGCAGGTCGACGACGCCGGTCAAATGGCCGCGCAGCGCCTTGAAGCGCGAGACGACCTCGGCGAGCTGCTCCGGCGTCGTCGACGGTCCGAACTTGACGAGCACGATATGATCGATCATGGCTGCTGTCCTCTTTTCTATGTATAAGTCATGTCCACTATACCATGTGTGACGGCGAAAATCGATCGGCTGTCGCGCGGAGCCGAGGCCGCGCCGGTTAGGCGAAATGCCGGTTTGGGCTCCGCTTCTTCGCCATTCCGCCCCGGAACGCTCTGTCCGTCGTATTGACGGACGACTTCTTCGTAGCCGGAATGCGCCTGTGCTTGTCCCTCCGGACTACGGAAGCCGGTCATCCTGCCGCCCGGATCGATCGATAGCGTTGTCCCGCTTCCGCTCCCCGCCGATCATCGTCCACTCGACCTCGAATTCGTCGTTCAGCAAAACGAGGTCGGCGCGGCAGCCCGGAGCGATGCGCCCCGCGTCCCGCAAGCCGAGAATGTCGGCCGGGGTCGTGCTGGCCATGCGGACCGCTTCCGTCAGCGGAATGCCGAGCTCGGTCGTATACCGGAGCGCCTTGTTCATCGTGACGGTGCTCGAAGCGAGCGTGCCGTCCCGGAGACAGGCGACGCCGTCCTTCACCCGGACGAGATGGCCTCCGAACGTATACGTTCCGTCGCCGAGCCCCATCGCCTGGAGCGCGTCCGTGATCAGCACCATTTTGTCCGCGCCTTTGACGCGGTGCATCAGGCGCACGATCGCCGGATGGAGATGAACATGGTCGACGATCGCCTGCAGGCTGACGTGCTCTTCCTCGAACGCCGCGACGACAAGCCCCGGGTCGCGGTGATGGATCGGCCGCATCCCGTTGAAGCAGTGCGTGACGTGGCTCGCCCCTTCGGCGAACGCCCGCTTCGCCTCCTCGTACGTGGCGTCCGAATGCGCGACCGCGACGATCGCTCCCCGCTCCCGCAAAAAGGCGATCATTTCCGTGCCGCCGGGCAGCTCCGGGGCGATCGTCACCATGCGGATCAGCCCGTCCGCCTCGTCGAATATCCGTTTCATCTCGCCGATGTCCGGATGCCGCAAATAAGCTTCGTTCTGCATCCCTTTGCGCTTCGCGTTCAAATACGGGCCCTCGAGATGGAGCCCGGCGATCGACGCCCCCTTCTCGCGTCCGACCGTCCGCTTCACGCTGCGAATCATGGCGAGCAGCGAGTCCAGATCGGAGCTGACCGACGTCGCCAAAAAAGAGGTGCAGCCGGTTTCGGCGCACGCCCGCGACACTTGCTGGACGCTTTCTTCCGTGCCGTCCATCATGTCGCAGCCGTTCGCCCCGTGAATATGAACGTCGATCATGCCCGGAACGAGCAGCATCCCTTGTCCGTCGATTCGCTCGGCATCGGGGACAAGTCCCGTCCAGGCGGCCTCTCCCGACCCGATCCGCTCGATGCGCCCGTCCGCGACAAGGACGGCGGCGGACGGCACGATCGACGTTTCGGTTACGGCGCGAACGTTCGTAACGATTTTGCGATTCATGGTGCAACAGCTCCCTTCGGTAAATGGCCGAACTTTGCGTTTGGCCGCTCTATCGCTGCGCGGCCTGTGATATAGTAGAAAGAAACGACAAAAAAGGAACGATATCGTCCTATGACCGCTACCCGTACCGAAAACGGTCTTCCCGCGCCCGAAAACCGAAGCTACGTCCGCCGTTTGGCCGAAGTCGGGCTCGCGTCGGCAAAGCTCGGCCTCACTTCGTTCGGCGGCCCGATCGCTCATATCGGCTATTTTCATCACGAATACGTACGAAGGCGGAAATGGCTGGACGAGCGCGGCTACGCCGACCTGGTCGCCCTATGCCAATTTCTCCCCGGACCGGCCAGCAGCCAGGTCGGCATCGGCGTCGGCCTGATCCGCGCCGGGCTGCTCGGCGGCGCGATCGCCTGGCTCGGCTTTACGCTGCCGTCCGCGGTCGCGCTCGCATTGTTCGCGATCGTGTGGCAAAGCTTCGATATCGCCGGGGCCGGACCGATTCACGGACTGCATCTGGCCGCCGTCGCCATCGTCGCCCAAGCCGTGCTCGGCATGGGACAAAAGCTGGCGCAGGGCCGCAGCCGGGCGACGATCGCCGTCTGCGCCGCCGCCGTCGCGCTGCTGTGGCCGTCCGCGCTCGGTCAAGTCGCCGCCATCGCAGGCGCCGCCTTGATCGGATGGTTGCTATACGCGAAGGAGCAGCCGGCGGACGACGCCCCCGCGCTGCAGGTCCCGGTCGGACGAAAAACCGCGGTCGTCTGCCTCGCGTTGTTCGCCGCGCTGCTCGTCGCTCTTCCGCTCGCGCGACTGGCCGCTCCCGGCGTCTGGCTGTCGATGATCGACAGCTTTTACCGGTCGGGCTCGCTCGTGTTCGGCGGCGGCCACGTCGTCCTTCCGCTGCTCGAGCGCGAGTTCGTGCCGGCCGGCTCGATCGCGCGGGAGTCGTTTTTGGCCGGCTACGGCGCCGCGCAAGCCGTCCCGGGACCGCTGTTCACGTTCGCCGCTTACATCGGAGCGGCGATGAAAGGCGCGGCGGGAGCGGTCGTGGCAACGATCGCGATCTTTTTGCCGGCCTTTTTGCTCGTTGTCGGCTGCCTGCCATACTGGAATTCGCTGCGCCGCTATCCGGCCGCGCAAGCCGCCATGGCCGGAGCGAACGCGGCCGTCGTCGGCATCCTGCTCGCGGCCCTGTACAGCCCGCTGTCGGTCGCCGCGGTCGGCAAGCCGGCCGACTTCGCGCTGGCGGCCGTCCTGTACGCCGCGCTCGCCTTCTGGAAGCTGCCGCCGTGGCTCGTCGTGCTGGCTGGCGCTTTAGGCGGCTCGCTGGTCGCGGCGCTATAGCCTGCCGGGAAAGGCGATTCGCGTGCCGGCCGCGACCTCGTTCGGCGGACGCTCCGGAAACAGCCACAAGGCGGGAGTGTCGCGAATCGCCGGAATGTCCAGCTCGAACGGGCCGTCCGGCAGCCGCTCCGCCCGCAAATAAAGCCGGTTGCCGTCCACCCGGATCGATTCGGTGCGGGCTCGCCGGTACTCGCCCCGTTCGTGGATGCCGAACCGGTCCGCCAGCTTCCGGCAGCTGTCCGGGTCGATCCGTTTATTGAAGCCGATCAGCAGCTCCGACCCGGAAAGCCGCGTTCCGTAAAACGGAAACGGTGCCGTCTCGTACATCGTGCCGCCGATATGGAATTCGTAAGCGGTCCACGACGAATAGCGGAGACTCCGCGCCGTTTGATGGAATACGTGCAGCCACTCCCGGCCTTTGACCATGTTCCGCGCCGAACCGATGTCCGCCTGCACCGCAAGCGGAATGTCCGGGAAGGCGCGCCGGATGGTCCGGACGAACGGCTCGTACCGTCGGACGTAATCGCCCGGCAGCGACGGCTTCGTCCAGTCCGGCCAATGCGTTTGCAGCACGTGCAAGTCCGGCCTCACCCGCGCGATCATCGCCGGGGCGTCCAAGCCCTGCATTTCCCGCAGCCGCTCGACCGAATCCGCTCCGGCGTCGACGGCGAGCGACCAGGTCGCGACCGCGATATCGGGGCGGACCGAACGCGCCCCCCCGCTCCCGTTGATCATCTCGTCGAGAAAGCCGTTCACCGCTTCGACCCGAAACCGGACCCAGGCGTCGTAACCGGCTTTGTTCGTCTTGTAATAGTTCGGCGACCGGCGATTGACGAAGTCCGGCATCTCCATTCCGTACGCCCGCTTGAACGCTTTTGCGGCGAGCGGCCCCACGTCGCCGTATACGCCCCGCCGGATCCCGTCCCATTCCGGAAAATACGGCTCGGCGATTTCGATGCCGTCGAACCGGTAATTCGACAGCACGTCCGCGATCGCCCGCTTTTTCCAGGCTACGTACCGCTCGCTGAAATACGAGAACCGCTTGTAGCCGTCGTCGCACGGCTTGAGCAGCCCCATCTGCCAATCCGGCCAATCGTCCGGATACCCTTCCGTCGAAAACGTGCCGTTGCCGAGCACAAGCGCCCATACGAACATGCCCCGGGAGCGAAACGCCTCGATCAGCTCGCCCTTGACGTTTTTCTCGCTGACGATAAAATAGCGGACGATCGAATAGCCCGCCGATTGGATTTCTTCGGCGACGCTGTCGGGCGACCGGTCCGCATAGTACGGGAACAGCGGATCGAATTGGATGCTCGGACCGAATACGCCTCTTTCCTTATTCGACATGCGCATCTTCCACGCCTCCTTTCACCGCAACACCCGGATCCGGCCGGGTCCGATAATACCGTTGTATTCGGACGCGGGCGATCGTATGCGATCGTCGCGGCGCAAAAGCCGGGTAGGCGATTCGCCCCCGGCTTCTTTATCATGATGTCCTCGTTACGCGCCGCCGTGAAGCTTGTGCAAAAACAGCGTCGCGTTCATATACCGCCTCGCGAGCGACTGGAAGTAAGACGTCTGCACCGACACCATCGCGATGAACACCGTATTGCCGACCGCCTCCTGCTGGTCGCGGCTGAGCGATTGGAGCGTTTCCGCGAATTTGCCGGAAATATCTTTGAGCATATGCTCCAGCATATGGTCGTGGTTTCGTTTCCCGGATTCGTGCCCCGATAAGTCCAGCACCTGGTCGTTGTTTTGGTCGAGCTCCTCGAATATCGAGGAATAGGCGGCGTACAGCCGCAGTGGGCCGATCAAATCGTCCTCGTCGTTCTGCGGATCGCCCAAAACGAGCGTCAGCAGCTTGCGGATCGATTCGAAATCGAGCGTCGCCTTCAAATCGTCGATCATGAACAGGACGGCGGTTTGATCGATCGAATATTTTTTTCCGTTGCGGGGCGGGCCGATCAAGTCTTTGAAGTCCCGCTTCACCCAATTTTGCATCGACGTCACCGAATAATGGCTGTATTCGATTTGATTCCCCAGGGCGACGATATCCGTCAGCGAAAACCCTTCCCCCGTCTGCTTCATCTTGATAATTTTTTCGAAAATGGGCGGGAGCGACGTCGAAACGAACGCTCCGAGCGTTTTGCCGTGCTCCACGTCCGTTTTGTGCGCTTTCGCCCACGCTTCCTGCAGCATGGCGATCGGAGTTTTGTCCGTCTCCCCTTTCAGAGACAGCAGCAAACCGGCCATCTGCTTGCGCGTTAAATAGAACGTCTCCACGCGTTTCTCCCTCCCGCAAATTTCAAGTTCATATGAACTTATGATAAGACTTAGCCGGAAGAATGTCAAAGCCCGCCCGAAAATAAAAGAGCGGGATGCCCGTCGCCCCGCCCAACGGCGAATTTGCCCGTTTTTCCGCTCATACAGGTCGATTCCGGCTTTGCACTTCGGAAGACGGTTTCGTATTATAGGTTCATAAGAACTTATATAGATGGAGTTCTAAAAAATATTTCATCCGAAATGGAGGACGGAATGATTACTCTCAATTTGTTGTTGGTCGCTTTGTTGATCGCCCTCACCGCGTTTTTCGTGGCGACCGAGTTCGCCATCGTCAAGCTTCGCGCAAGCCGCATCGACCAGCTCGTGCAGGAAGGGCGCAAAAACGCCGACGCGGTGAAAAAAGTGACCGACAACCTGGACGGCTATTTGTCCGCCTGTCAGCTCGGCATTACGATTACGGCGCTCGGCCTGGGATGGCTCGGCGAGCCGACGGTCGAGAAGCTGCTGCATCCGGTGCTGGAGCCGCTCCACTTGCCCGGCGAGGCGATTTCGTTTTTGTCGTTTCTGGTCGCGTTCCTGCTCATGACCTATATCCACGTCGTGCTCGGCGAGCTTGCGCCGAAAACGGTCGCCATCCATAAGGCGGAACGGATCGCGCTGATCACGGCGAAACCGATCATGTTTTTTTACAAAGCGATGTACCCGTTCATTTGGTTGTTGAACGGCTCGGCCAATGCGCTCGTCCGCCTGTTCGGCATGAAGCCGGCCAAGGAGCACGAAGAAGCGGCCTCGGAAGAGGAGCTGCGCATCATTTTGACCGAAAGCTACGAAAGCGGAAAAATTAACAATACCGAGTACGGATACGTCAGCCGCATTTTCGCCTTCGACGAAATGCTCGCCCGCGAAATTATGGTGCCTCGTACCGATATGGTTTGCTTATATTTGGAACATAATACGGAAGAAAACTTGCGCATCGTCAAAGAAGAACAGTACACCCGCTTTCCGGTAGCCGGCCATGACAAGGACGAAATCGTCGGCATGGTCAACACGAAGCAGCTTTTTTTGCGGCTCGGCGACAACCCGAATCTCGAGCTGTCCGAGTTGATTCTCCCGGTCATGAGAGCCCCGGATACGATTCCGATCAAGACGCTGCTGCGGAACATGCAGCGGGAGCGCGTCCATATGGCCGTGCTGATGGACGAATACGGCGGCACGTCGGGGATGATTACGATCGAGGACATTTTGGAGGA
This sequence comes from Paenibacillus sp. GYB003, assembly GCF_036577625.1. Taxonomy (NCBI): domain Bacteria; kingdom Bacillati; phylum Bacillota; class Bacilli; order Caryophanales; family Paenibacillaceae; genus Paenibacillus; species Paenibacillus sp. GYB003. The sequence goes on from NZ_JARBDC010000002.1 coordinate 49,895, forward strand.
AATCGTCGGTGAAATTCGCGACGAGTTCGACGAGGAGGAGCGCCAGGAAATCGAACCGATCGACGATCGAAGATGGATCGTGGACGGGAAAGTGTCGATCGGTCATTTGAACGATCTGCTCGGCATCCGCATCGAAAGCGACGGTCCGGATACGATCGGCGGATGGCTGTACGGTCTGAATGCGGATTTGAAGAAGGGCGGCGAGTGGCATTTCCGCAACTATACGTTCGTCGTCCGCGAGAAGGATCGGCACCGCATCCGCAAAGTGGAAATCGTGAAGCACGATTTGCCCGAACAAGAGTCTTTCGAAACCGCCGCCAATCGAGGAGAATGAAATGGGTACGACTTGGGAGCTTCTTAAGAAAGGCAATACTTCGTCGCTGATGGCGGCGCTGGGCAATGCGGGCGTCGCGGTCGTGAAAGGAATCGGCGCCGCTATGAGCGGAAGCGGCGCCATGTTCGCCTCGGCGATGCATTCGGTCGCCGACGCCGTCAATCAAGGCTTCGTGTTCGCGGGCAGCGTGCTGGCGGAGCGCAAGCCGACGAAACGGTTTCCGACCGGCTTCGGCCGCGTCATCAATTTATTTTGCATGGCGGCGGTGCTCGTCGTATCGTTTATGGCTTACGAAACGATACGGGAAGGCATTCACCTGCTCGCCCACCCGGCGGCGGCGACGAGCTTTTGGCTGAACTTCTGGATTTTGCTCGTCGCGATCGTCATCGACGGCGCCATTTTGTGGAAGGCGATGAAAGAAATTAACCGGGAAGCCCGCGTCGAAGTGAAAGGCGCGTCCGTCATCCCCTCGGCGTTCCGCAACGTCGGGCGCGCGGCGCCGCCGACCCGGCTCGTGTTCTATGAAGATATCGTTGCGACGCTCGGGGCGACGCTCGCCTTGATCGCCGTCGTCGTGACGCAGTTTTCCGATTTCGCGCTGCTCGACGGCGTCGCTACGATATTGATCGGCTATCTGATGATCGTCGTGGCGTTCAAGGTCGGGTACGACAATATGGTCGGTTTGATCGGCGTAGCCGCTCCGAAGGACGTGGAGACGAAAGTGGCCGAGCTGCTGCTGTCCGATCCCGACGTTCGCGACATCAACCGGCTGCGCGTGCTGCAGGAAGGGCGGGCTTATCACGTCGAAGGCTACGTCGAGCTTCGCGTCGGACTTTCGCTCGCCGACGCCGACGATATCAAGCTGCGGCTCACGATGCTGCTGCTCCGCGACCCGGACATAACCGACGTGACGCTCGGCATATTGGAGGAAGACGGCGTCCGCACCTGGAATGCGGCGCCGTCGTGACGAAGTGGAAAGCGTCGAAGCTGCAGCCCGGCGGCATCCCGACGAAGTAGACGGCATTCGCATGTGGAGCCCGGCCGCCTCCTTCGAAATAGAATGCATTCGCATATGGAGCCCGGCAAAGTCCTGTCCAAGAAGGCTGCGAGTCGATCGCAGCCTTTTTTCGTCAGAAGGCAATGGCATTGCGAGCGATCCAGTCGCACATACTTCTTTTCCACGCAGGAAATTACAGGAATTCCTCCCGCTATTTATCAGCCCGTTCGGAATCCGTTGGGGATAAAGGGAAAAGCTCCTGTTAAATCGGCCTTACATGGGACAAAAGCGCAATTTCGGCGAGAATAACGGGAGGTTTTCCTTTACATGCTCCTAAAACGGGACCCCCGGCTAAATTACCGGGAGGAATGGACTTCTGTCAAGAAAGTGGACACTGCATTCTGAGAATTACGGTACAGCCGCGGCTTGACATGGAGCCTCCGGCGGGCATGACTTCTCGCGATCGGGCGATGCCTATTGGACCATAGCATCGCTGCGGCTAGCCAGCCTATCATGCCCGCCCCTCCATGTAAAGCCCCTTTAGCAAACTTGAACGTTTTTTCTGTCACCCCCACTATGAAATAGGGCTGCAAAACGAACCGGCGACATGTAGCCGAGTGCACTGTGGATCCGTTTTCGATTGTAAAAGAACTCGATGTATCGATACATTTCTTCATATGCTTGTTCCTTGGTCTTCATTTTTTTGCAGTATATCAATTCTTTCTTCAGTATGCTGTGAAACGACTCGATGCAGGCGTTATCGTAACAGTTACCCTTGCGGCTCATACTGGCTGTCATGTTGTACGATTCCAACTTGCTCCGGTAATCTGCAGACGCATATTGCGAGCCGCGATCGGAATGGTGGATAAGCCCCTTTTTCGGCTTCTTGGCCTTATACGCGTCCTCCAGTGCCTGGAGAACGAGTTCGGCCGTCATTCGATCTCCAAGCCCAAGCCCCCAGCCCACAATTTCTCGCGTACAGAGGTCCATAATGCTGGCCAGGTACAATCGGCCTTCTCGGCATGGGATGTACGTAATATCCGCTACCCACACCCGATTCGGCTCCGGTACGGTAAACTCTTGATTGAGCACATTAGGCGCAATGGGAAGGTCATGCTTGGAATCGGTAGTTGTCGCCCTGAACTTTCGTGCGACGCAGGATCGCAGGTTCATTTCTTTCATGTATTTGCTCACCGTACGCTCACTTACATGCAGGCCTTCTAGCTTCAGCATATGGGTAATTTTCGGACTGCCGTACCGTTTCTCGGAATCGTAGAAATGAAACCGGATTCGCTCCTGCACCTTGGCTTTGCGTACCTTTTGAGGGCTCGGTTTTGTCGCCCTCCATTTGTAATAACCGCTCCTGGAAACCTCAAGCACTTCGCACATCTTCTCCACTCGAAACTCGGAGCGATGATTTTCGATGAATCGGAACTTCAGTTCCTTGGTTTGCTGAAGATGTGCATGGCTTTTTTTAAGATGGACAGCTCCTCGCGCAGGTCTAGGTTCTCGCGCTCTTTTTCTTGATTTTCACGTTCCATTTCTTGTAAACGTCGCTCCAGTTCGCGTATCTTTTCGCGGCTATCCACCTCTATCTCATTCTTGAAGTCTCGATACTTCGCTACCCAATCATACAGGGTACCTACTGGAATATTGAGTTCCTCCGCAATCTGCTGAGTCGTCTTTGTTTGTTCTTGAATGTACTTAACGGTTTGTTTCTTAAACTCTTCGTTATACCGTTGCCTCACTTCTCCCATACATAGGACACTCCTTTCGTTAAGTTTCATTCTTAACGTGTGTCCACTTTTTATTCTAGTCGCAGAATTCCCGCTCATTCGGCCTGTTCGATGCACGGTTTTGGCCGAGGCTGTCCATAGGCGGCGATGGGATTGCCTGTTTCTACGGGTCGTCGGAGCGATTGAGCGGCAATGTCCGGCCCGCGTCTGTCCGCCCTATTCTATTCGAGCCTATGCGGATTGCGCTATAATGGGAAAAGCATACGAATGACGCGGAGGGACCGCATGTCCGAAACGAAACGAATCGATTGCATGAAATGCCGGCACTTCTACATCACGTGGGACCCGAAATTTCCGAACGGCTGCAAAGCGTTCGGCTTCAAGACGCAGTCGCTGCCGAGCCGCGACGTGTTGGCGTCGTCCGGCAAGCCGTGCCTGACGTTCGAAGCGAAAGCGAAGGCGGGACGTTAGCGGCACCCGGCAAAACGTCGCATGTTCGCTCCGATCCATGCTCAAGCACCGCTTCATATACACCCGGCTGTTCCGGGCTAATGCGCCTTTGATCCCGCCGACGACCACGGCGAACGCCATCTCCGCTAACGTTGCTTTCCTGCCAAAAGCAAAAGGCGCCTTCCGAAAAAGGCGCCTTTCGCTCGCGCGTATCGCGTTCGCCGTATAGTCCGCTCATGCTCGATCCATCGTTTTGCAGCTTCCGTCCCGGCGGCCGATGATGACGCGATGGGCCATGGACAGGAAAAGTCCGTTGTCGACGACGCCGGGAATGCCGTTGATCGCCCGATGAAGCTCATCCGGCCGCTCGATCGTCCCGAATCGGCAGTCGGCGATCCAATGGCCGTTGTCGGTTTCGAATTCGCGGCCGTCCGCAAGCCTGACAGCGGCGGCGCAGCCGAGCGACTCCAGCTTCGCGATCGTCTGGCGCGTGCCGAACGGCACGATTTCGACGGGAAGCGGAAACGCGCCGAGACGCCGCACGAGCTTGCTTTCGTCGGCTACGACGACGAACGTCCGGCTCGCCGCCGCGACGATTTTTTCCCGCAGGAGCGCCCCGCCTCCTCCTTTGATCAAGCTCAGATCGGGATCGATCTCGTCCGCTCCGTCGATCGTCATATCGATCCGCTCGACGTCGTCGAGCCGCACGATCGGAATGCCTAGCCGGATCGCGAGCGATTCCGAGCTTTCCGACGTTGCGACCGCCCGAACGTTCAAGCCGCCCTGGACGAATTCGCCGATTTTATGAATCGCCCAGTAGGCGGTCGAGCCCGTTCCGAGACCGACGACCATGCCGTCCTCGATCAGGCGGACGGCCGCTTCGGCGGCAAGCCGCTTCATGTTCGTCGCATCCATCGCAGCACCTCCCAGCTTATAGCACGGTCAACAGCGGCCAATGCTCTTTCCATCTTTTTGCCCGCACCCGTTCCAAAACATACGTCCGGTCCCCGAACAGCGGGCTTTGCCTGACGATCATGCCGAACAAGTCATCCAGGCCGTGCGGGGCGCATATCGCGATCGCATTGCCGGCATCGACCATGACGCCGACGGCGGTCGCGGTTTCCGGCCACCGGGCGAGCGAGTCGGCAACGGACCGGTAAGGCGCTTCGCCGTTGCGCACATGCATCCTCGCCTGATTTTTGACGGACCACGCCTCGTTTCCCGTTTCGCGAATCAATTCGTATTCAAGCGTAACGTCCCGTTCTTCGGACAAATCGTCCGGATCGTAATACACGACATCGATATCGTGATGCTTGCCGCGATCTTCGTACCCGTGCAGACGGTCCCAGACGTAGTTGCGGATGCGCCCCGCCGCCACGAAGCATTGAGGCAAGTCCAGGCGGCGCGCGGCGTGCAGATCGTTCATCAGCCGTTCGTTTTCCCGCAGGAAGCGGATTAAAAGCTGCTCGTGCAAATCGTTCCCCACTTTCGGCTCATAATGCCAGCGTTACGCATTCGTTTCGACGCCTGTCCGGCGAAAACCTTTTTGTCCGCGCCGAAAAATCCGTTTTAACCGTTCTCGCCAAGCGCTACGATTGTCCGGCCCCCGACGGGGCTTTTGCCCGTCCTTCTCCGAACAGCGGCAGCAAAAGCAGCCCCCCGAAGACGAACAATAGCCCGCTCAAGCCAAATACGGCGAACAACGAGAACGACTGCTTGAGCGCGCCCGCCGCCGACATGCCGACGACCATCATCCCCATAAAAAGCGGACTGAGCGCGCCTCCGACGCGACCGACGAAAGCCGCTTCCGTGTTGCGCAATATCATCGTATTGATGCCGACGAGAATGGTCGGATAAACAAAGCCGGTTACCGCTCGAAGCGCCAGCGTAAGCGGGATGCTGTCCGACCAGCCGATCCCGACCGTCCCGACCGCGCTGACGACAAGACCGGTCGCCAGAAGCGCCTGCGGACTGATCTTTTTCGCCGCGCTCATCATGACCGCTCCGCCGACCAGCATCGCCGCGCCGTTCACCATAATGAGCCACTGCAAAAACGGTTTGTCCGATTGCAAATTTTCGAGCGCGACGTACAGCATGAGCGGTTGAATGAGACCGACCGCCAGGCCGGACGCCGCGAACGAGCCGCCGAGCAGCCGCAGCGTGCGGTTCGACCAGACATAGCGCAAGCCGTCCGTCATCTCTTGTTTGAAGCTTCCCGCCGATGCCGCGCCCCTTTCCTCGTCGCGAGGGAGGAACGACAAAATGAATGCGGACGCGAGGAACATGACGACCGTAATGCCGATCGACACTTCGATACCGTACGTCTGGTAGACGAACGTGCCGATCGCCGGACCGATAACCGTAAAAACGGTCATCGCCGTTTGGTACATCGCCATCGTGCCCTGAAGCTGCTCCTCCGGCACATGCCGCTTGAACAGCTTCATCGCCGACGGCTGCGAAAATTGCGATAAAATCGCGGAGCACAGCGCAGCGAAAAGCAACGCATGCCACGATCCGAGGATTACGACGAGCAGCACGACGAGTACGGAAACGGCCGACAGCACGTCGCACCAAATCATCGTTCGCTTCGGTCGCCATCGGTCGGCGAACGTGCCGCCGATTATGGCGAAAACGAAAATCGGCGCGAACTCGGCGACTGAAATGAGCGACACATAAAGCGGGTCGTTGTTCGTCATGTCGGTCACGTACAGCAAAATGGCGAAGTTTCGGACCCATATGCCGAGCTGCAGCACGGTCCGGGACAATAGAATCGTTCCGACGTATCGATTGCGTAACAAAATGAATGCAACTCCTATCTGGCGTCCGGTCGGAAGACTGCAGTTCTTCGGACCGCATGTCGCTGCGCAGCACCGTCAACAACGTCAACATGAACATCGTCATTTTATAGACGTTTATGTTTAATGTTTGTTTGACAATAGATATATTACAGTTGTGTCTATATAAAAGTCAATCCATTTGCAATAAAAAGATCCCGTTCGCACAAGGAACGGGATCTGATTTACCATATAGCGAATGCGACTTTCTGTACCAAAAACAAACAACCGCTCAAACGCGAATACACCTCTCGTCGAAAAGCTTCGATCAGCAGCTTTTTAAAACGCCAGCTGTCCGCCGTCGACGACGATCGTTTCGCCCGTGATGAAGGCGGCGTCGTCCGAGGCGAGGAACGCGAATACGCCGGCGACGTCCTCCGGCCTGCCGACGCGGCCGAGCGGAATTTTGTCCCGTACGTACCGCTCCACGAATTCGGCGTCGTCGATCGCCTCGGACATCGGCGTTTGGATATAGCCCGGGCAGACGGCATTGACCCGGATCCCTTTGCAGCCGAGCTCGACCGCCATCGTCTTCGTCAGCAGCACGACGCCGCCCTTCGAGGCGTTGTAGTGCGCATAGCCGGCTTCGCCGACGAGTCCGTTCGTCGAAGCCATATTGACGATCGCACCGCCGCCCTGCTCCGCCATCCGTTTGGCGGTCGCTTGAGCGACCCAGAACATGCCGTTCAGGTTGACGTCGATTATTTTTTTCCACCGGTCCGGCTTAATGTCCAGCACCGGCTCTTCCCAGGCGATGCCCGCGTTGTTGACGAGCACGTCGATCCGGCCGAACCGGTTCGCGGCTGCGGCAACGGCCGCTTCGACGCGGCGCTCGTCGGACACGTCGACGATGTACCGTTCCGCCTCGACGCCTTCGGCTGCAAGCTCGTCGGCCGTTTGCCGCAGGTCGGCCTCCACGTCGGACAGCAGCGCGAGCTTGGCGCCTTCGGCGGCGAAACGGCGGGCGATCGCTTTGCCGATCCCGCGGCCCGCGCCGGTTACGAGAACGACTTTCCCGGCGAATCGGTTCATGTCCCTCGCTCCTTTCCGTTCGGCGCCTCGGCGATCGCGTCGATTTCGACCAGTATGCCGTCAAGGCCACCTTCGTAACACGTTCGGGCGGGCATCGGCTCGCGAAAATAAGTCCGGTACACGTCGTTAAATTTGTCGAAATCGCCGATATGCCGCAAAATGACGTTCACTTTCACGACATCGTCCATCGTGCAGCCGGCCGCGGCCAATATGCGTTCGATATTCCGCAGCGTCAGCCCGGTCTGCTCTTCGATCGTTTCGCCGACAACGTTTCCGTGCAAATCGAGCGGGCCTTGTCCCGATACGAAAACGAACCCTCCCGACAAGACGGCCTGGGAGTACGGCCCGTCGCCGGCGAAAGCTTCCCGCGTGCGAATCGCTCGTCTCATGCTTATTCTCCTTCCCGAATATCGGATATGCCGCACCATTCGACGATCGTGCGGGCGTACAGCTCGGTCAGCCGCAGCAGCGACTCCACCTCCACGTACTCGTCCGCCGCGTGCGCGTTCGCTCCGGACGGGCCGAGCACGACGGCCGGCGTCGGGCTGTGCAGATTGAAGACGAACGCGTCGCAGGCGAACGGCGCTCCGCGAACGTCCGGCGCCGCGCCGCAAACGTCCGCCGCCTCCGTTCCGATCACGGACAGGAGCGGGAAGTCCGGCGGCAGCTCGCTGCCCGGCAAGAAGCGGATCATTTTGCGGAATTCGGGCATTTGCGCTTCCGGAAACATCGCCGCGAACCGTTCCGTCAGCTCGAGCCTCAGCTGCTCCTCGGTCGTCCGCGGGTAGCATTCGACCCATATGTCCAGTTCGGCGCTTTCCGGTCCGACGTCGCACAGCGCCGCCGATAAATCGCCCGCCGCCGCCCGCGCCGGTATTGCGGGCAAGCCCGACGTATCGCCGGAGTACCACGGCGCCGGACCGGGAACGCCGCTTTTTTGCCGCTCGAACCGTTCCAGAAAGACGAGAAACTTGCCGACGTCGTACAGCGGATTGTGCAGCGTTTCGCCGCTGAACGCAAGGCCCGTCTTGCCCCGAAACGTCAGCCGCCACAGCGCACCGCCGCGCGTCGCGGGACATACGGCCATGTTCGTCGGCTCGGGTATGATCGCCGCGTCGGCGTTATAGCCCATGAGCCGCCCGGCAAGCGTGCCGTTCGCTCCGCCGAATTCCTCGTCGACGACCGATTCGATCGTCACGTCGCCGGCGAGCCGCAAGCCGAGCTCGCGCAAGCAGCTTACGGCCATGATCGAAGCGGCGAGCCCGCCCTTCATGTCGAAGGCGCCGAGCCCGTACAGCCTGCCGTCCGCCACGCGCGGCTCCCACGGCGAGCCGGTCCAGCCCGGCGCGGCGACCGCCGTGTCCGTATGGCTCGAAAACAGCAGCGACCGCCCGCCGCCGCGGCCTCGCCACCGTCCGGCCGCATTGGGTCGCAAGGCGTAGGTTTTGCCGGGAAAATAGGCGGGATGGCCGCGAAAGCCGGGCGCCTCCTCCGGCGAATACAGCCTCGTCTCCAGGCCGATTTGCTCCATGACGCCCGCCACGAACGTTTGGCATTCGCGCTCCGTCCCGTCCGTAACGAGATTGACCGTATTGAACCGGATCAAGTCCGACGTCAGCCCGACGATGTCGTCGCGATGCCCGGCGACCCAGCGGGCGATGTTTTTCTTTACGCTGCCGTTGTCCAGCGCCGTTCCCTCCTTAGCCCGTTTATGCGCGCAAGACGGTTGGTTACTGCGGCCTCAGCTTCTCCAGCCGGCTCCGGCGCAGCTCGTCGTGATGCCGGTCCGTTATTCGCCGCATCGCTTCGCCGATTGCGTTCCATGCCATGTCCGGCGACTTGGCGCGATAATCGTTCGATTCCGAGCCGCGGAAGCCCCACACCAAAATTTGCCTCGCCCCCGCGTCGTACGCCGCGTCCGTCGCCCAAACGATTTCTTCCTCGCGTCCGGCCGGCGTACTGTAGCCTTGAATCCATATGTTGTGCCGCTTGCCGTATTTTTCGCAAACGTCCAAATTGCGCTTCGTCGCCTCGTACACGAAGTCGTACGGGTGCGCGTCCTTTTGCCCGAGCCAGTACGGATCGGAGCCGATATTGTCCAGCGTGTCGAGACTGCATATCGCTTCGATCGAATCGAGGTTGATGCCGTACGAGCTGCCGAGCATGACGCAGACGATGTTTTCCATCTGCTTGCGCCGGCTGTGCGTCGTCACTTCGCGGAAGTAATCGACGACCGTGTCGATCCGGAACTTCTCGACGTTTTCGTCCATCTCGGCCGGCATGTCGTACCCGTACCGTTCGCGGAACGACGCTTTGCAGCGGTCGCACGCGCACGTATACGCATTTTTGCCGCCGCTCGTCGTTTTCGCAGCGAGGTGCGGTTCGTCCCAAAAAATGCTTCTCCCGCCGATGTCGTATACGACGTCGATCCATTCCTTCGTAAACTTGCGGAAATTCGGGCTGTTCAGGCAGGCGCGCACCGGATCGACCGAGCCGTCGGAATACACTTGACGGCTGTCCGGGTAATAGGCGAGAAAGTGCGACTTGTCGCCCGGCGGCCCGCCGAGTCCCCAGTTGTCGACCCATACGTCGAGCCCGTGCCCTTCCGTCATCTGGATGATTTCCTTCATGATGCTGCGGTGCCGGTCCCAGTCGGTATGCGAAAACATATGGACGACCAGGTTGAAATGCCGGTTCACGATGTCCCGCAGGTCGGTTTCCATATGGCGCAGCATCCGGTTTCCGTGGTAGGCGACCCCTTTGATCAATTTGTTCGGCTGACGGTGAATCATTCGTCGTTCCTCCTTCGTTCGTCAAGGCTGCGCGATGCGCGATGCGGCTGGCCGTGGCGCGTCTTCGATGTCCCCGTACGCGAGCTGCTGCATCGATCGTCCTCCATTCTCGCTTTCGCCCTCTTCGACAGCATCCGCGATGTTTGCTATAATTGACGATCATTACCTTCTACGATACCAATGCCGCAGGGCGAAGGGTAGGCCGGCCATGACCAAAATGTTGGACTATATGATCAGTCCGCTGCCGATCCGCATCATCGATTTGAAGGTCGACCGGGCGAAGCTGAAAATCAAAGGATTGACCGTGCAGCAGTTCGGGCATTTGCCCGGGCGCACTCCGATGCGGCGCAATTCGACCACCTCGACGTGGGCGTTCACCTACATCGTCCGGGGAAGCGGCACGTACCAGGTCGAAGGCGGCCCGGTGCAGCGTCTGGAGGCCGGCAGCTTGTTCTGGGAATATCCGGGCGGGCTGTTTCATTTCGGACCGGATGCGGGAAAAGATTGGGACGAGTATTACGTCAATTTCGAAGGGCCTCGAGTCGGCGAATGGCTGGACGGCCTGATCGCCGAACCGGACAAGACGATGCGCGTCGGCGTGGACACCATATGGATTCAAAAGCTGGAGACGATCGGGGATTACATGGAGAGCGGCATCGCCGACAACATCGACCGCGCCGCGCTGCTGCTCGAATCGCTCGTGTTCGAGTTTTGCCGCGCGAACGACAGCCGCAGGGCCGGCGCAGGGCCGGAGCGGAGGCCGGAAATGGTGCTGCGCATTTTGGAGGATATCGGGGAAAGCTTATACAAGCCGTGGGACGAGAAGGAGATTTGGGAGCGCAACCACATTTCCCGCTCGACCTTGCGGCGCATCGTTCACCGGCATACCGGGTTCGCGTTGAACGAGTACGTGAATCGGCTGAAAATATCGGAGGCGAAAACGCTGCTGCGCATGACGAACCTGCAAATCAAGCAGATCGCGCAAATGCTCGGCTACGACGACGTCACGTATTTTGCCAGATTGTTCAAAAAGTTTACCGGCATGTCGGCCTTGTCGTTCCGGGCCAAACATTACGAAGGAAGCTAGAGCGGACGGGGTCCGGCCGGCGAAATCGCGCGGATTTCGACGGCCGGACGGCAATAAACGACGCGGGGCGAGCCGCCGGGACCGGCTCCTAGCCGCGTTTTCGCCGCAGACGGACGACGATCCCGAGTGCGAGAACTGCCGCCGCCGCTATGGCGATAACGGCGATCGTTCGCCCGTTCCCGCCCGTTTCCGGAGGCGCCGCGGCAGGCTCTTTCGGCTGCTGCGCCGCCTGGGTTCCGGCAGACGCCGCGTCCTGCGCCGCGCTCGATTGCTGCCCCTCCCGCTTGACGGTAAACGACAGCTCGCTTTCGACCGGATGCCCGTCCCGGCCGACTATATGCCATTTAACCTTATAGGTCCCGCCGGGAAGGCTCGCGTCCAGCTTGCCGGTCATCTTGTTTTGATCGACACGGATCGAGGAGACGCTCCACGCTTTATCGTTCTCTCCGAGCACCTCGAACGTGCTCATCGATCCGATATCGGTATTGAATTCGAGCACGATCTCGCCCGGCGGCCGGTCAACGGTACTCCCGTTCGCCGGTACGGAAGATTTCAGGCCCGTATGCGCCGACGCCGACACCGGAGCCAGCAGCAGCGCCAAGACGAACGCGAATCCGATCAGATAGCCGTTTCTCATTTGGCATGCAACCTTTCTTACGTTGTCAACGCTCATTATACCAGACGGCCCCTTCGTCCCTGCCCGGCGAAAATAGACAACTTTTCGAACAATCGACGCGCGCCTGCGCTTGAACCGGTCCGTATGCTATGATGGATGTTGGACAAAACGAAAAAAACGCTACGGATCGAGGTGTACGATGAACAAACTGCGCACGGTCGGCTCGCTCGCCTTCGCCCTGTCGCTATTTGCCGCGGCCGCGTGCGGCAATCCGTCCGCATCGGGTACGGGCGACGAACACGGCACGCACAAGACGGCGTCCGGCGACATCCAGGAGACGACCGCATCCATCCAGACGCTTCCGTCCTTCCTGAGCAAGCAGCGGGAAGAAATTCGGACCGCCTACCGGCTCGCCGCCCAATCGGCCGATTTGCTGAAATCGATTCCTTGCTACTGCGGCTGCGGAGAGAGCGCCGGACATAAGAGCAACGAAAACTGCTTCATCCGGGAAATCAAGAGCGACGGCTCCGTCGTCTGGGACGACCACGGCACGCGCTGCGGCGTTTGCATGGAAATCGCCGTAACGTCGTACCGATTGAAGGAGCAGGGCAAAACGGCAAAAGAAATCCGGCAAACGATCGACGCCGCATACAAGACCGGCTACGCCAAGCCGACGCCGACCCCGATGCCGGGCTGACCGCTCGCGTCGTCCAAACGACGACAAGCCTCTTTGCTCAATCGGCAGGAGGCTTTTTTTACGACACAACGTATTGGAATGCTTGAATGCGTCGGGCGAGGGATTTTTCCGATTCTGATCTTTCGCAAAAAAACTCGAATGCATATCATCGAAAGGCTTCGATCGATCGGAAGCTTTTCATACGGGGGATCGCCATGTACGCCTATGCTTCGGAAACGCTTTTATATGTCTGCTTCGCTATCGTATGCGGCGCGGTCGTCCTAAACGCCGTACCGCCTTCCGGGAAGCCGAACGTCCGCCTCCCCGGCTCGCTGCTGTTCAACGCCGTCATCGGCATCGCGCTGTTGTCGCTCGTTCCCGTCATCAAAAATACGATTTTTTTAACGCAGTTTGCCGGTCCGTTCCGGGACATCATCGACGACGTGCTGCTCGAGCTGGAATTCGGCAAGGCGTGGCTGTGGATGTTCGGCATGTGCACGGTCCTTCTCGCCCTGCTCTCGTTTCGCGACCCGAGCCGGCACCCGGCGACGAACGCGCTAACCGGCCTGCTAGCGCTCGGCCTGCTGCTCTCGTACGGCTGGGCGAGCCATGCCGCCGGCTTGTCGGAAACGTGGGGCTTTATGGCGCAGTCGTTGCATCTCGCCGCCGCCAGCGTCTGGATCGGCGTTTTGCTGCTCGTCGGCTGGTTCGCCGCGCCGTATGACGGATGGCTCCGCTTCCTGCGCTGGTTTCACCCGCTCGCGATCGGCTGCGTGCTCGCGATCGTCGCCGCCGGCTTCGTCCTTATGGCTTATATCGTGCCGAACTATGCGAACAGCTGGATCGTTTCGTACGGGCAAGCGCTGCTGATCAAGCATTTGCTGTTCGTCCCGGTCCTGTGCTTCGGCATCGCGAACGGCTTTCTGCTCCGAGCGAAGCTGCGCCGCCAGCCGCAGTACGATCCCCGTCCGTGGTTCCGGGTCGAAAGCGTATTCGTCCTGCTTCTGTTCGCGGCCACCGCGTTTATGGGGCAGCAAAGACCGCCTCACGACGATCCGGAAAATCCGGAGCCGCTCGTGCCGTCCCCGCTCTTCCGCTCGATTCACGGAAACGAAGTAACGGCCGATACGCAGCTGGCGTTCGGCTTCGATCCGGCGGGAGCCGTTTTCGCCGCGGCGGCGGTCGCTCTCCTGGCGCTGCTGTTTCGCGCCTGGCGCAAAAACGCGCCGCGAACCGCGGCCGCGGTCGGGATCGGCTTCGTCGTCTCCGCCTATTTGTCGCTCATGCTTCTCGTCCGTTAACCGAGCGTTTGCGCGAAGGGCGTAACGGTCGACCGTTGCCGATCGCAAGCGGGCGGCGGCGGCCGATCGACGGAGCGACGGAGCGACGGACCGGCCGGCTCCATTCTACTTGTCCGATTGGCACTCCTCGCAAATGCCGTACACTTCGAACCGGTGATTGACGATTTTGAATTTGCCGGGAAGCTCGAGCGTTTGCTCCATCGGGCAATATTCGAACGACAGCGTTTTCTCGCAATTGATGCAGATCAGATGATGGTGATGGTGGCTGGTGCAGCTTCCGCGAAATTTCAAGCCGCCCTCCATAAAATAAAACTGCTCGAGAGCCCCCATCTCGCTCAGCAGGCGCAAATTGCGATACACGGTGTCGAAGCTGACGCTCGGGTATTCGACGGTCATTTGGTCGTATACGTCTTTCGGCGACAAGTAGCCCTCGTTTTTAACGAAAATTTCGGCCAGCGTCCGCCGCTGTTCGGTAATTCTCCACCCGTTTTTGGCCATGATGTCGATCATTCGCTGTACTTTGTCCGGTTGTGTCATGTTGAGCAGTCCTTTCCGGGCGGATGGCCCCTATCGTCGGCGGTCGTTCGTCCGCGAGCGGGCCGCCGCGCCCTCTTCATTTCGGCCGCAAAAAAACGGCGCGGCGCTTGCCCAGTCGGAATTGACCGACTTTGTCGTAACGGTCGTGCGCGATTGTTTGCTCTTTCGTCGCGATCAGCACGACGACCGCCACGGGAGCGAGCCGTCCGGCAAGCCGATCGAGCAGCTCGCTCACCGGCTGCGCCGATTCCGTCTTCCACTCGACTTTGTTCCCGTACGGCACGTCCGACATCACCAAGTCGAACGTTTGGTCCCGCAGCGCGCCGGTCGGCGGCTCGGTCGCGTCCGCCTCGAAGCATTGGACGGAACGAATCCGGCTTCCTTCGCCGAGCATCGTTCCGAGCGCCGCCGCGCTCGCGATCGCTTCCTCGTGCGATCGTTTGCCGTACGTCTCGTGCAAGCGCCGCAGCTGTTCGGTCCTCTCTTCCAAGCCTTCCGGCGTCAGCAGCCGCAAATTGAGCTCGGCCAACCGAACGGCCTGAGAATCGACATCGGATGCGGTCAAGCTCGCGATCCGGTTTCCGTGCAAAAATCCGAGCGACGTCAGCATATACGCGCCGCCCGCGCACGGATCGTAAATGCGGTACGGCCCCGGGTTGCCTTCGGCCCGCAAATAAGCGTCCGCCCGACCGAACAGCTCGCTCGCGAGCCGGACGGGGAACGCGGTGGCGCCGCTCCGGTTGTACAGGACGCGGCCGCTCGCCAAATGCTCGTAGCTTTCGTCGCCAATCGCATACCGGTAGTTCACCGAATCACTCCAACCGTTTTCGATTCGATCGCCGCGGCGATGGCGTGGCCGTGCAAACGTCCGTCGTCGATAAACACTTTGTTCGTGACGCCGCCCGTCACGACGCCGGCGACGTACACGTTCGGAACGTTCGTTTCGTACGTCTCCGGATCGAACGCCGGAACTTGCGTCTCCTCGTCGACCCGGATACCGAGACTGCGCAGCAGCTCGACGTCGGGACGGTATCCGATGAGCGAGAAAACAAAATCGTTTTCGACCGTCGTTTCGCCTTCGTTCGTCCGAATGACGACATGCTCCTCCCCGATCGATGCGACGCTCGATTCCGCATAATAGCGGATTCGCCCTTTATCGATCATGTTGCGGATGTCCAGCAGCAGCGTCGGCTTGATGCCCTTCAGCACCGTGTCTCCCCGATGGACGAGCGTCACTTCGGCTCCGCAGCGGTACAAATCGATGGCGGCTTCGACCGCCGAGTTTTTGCCGCCGACCACAAGCACCTTCATGCCGGCGTACGAATGGCCTTCGTTATAATAATGGCGCACTTTCGCCAGCCGCTCTCCCGGTACGCCCAGCAGCCGCGGGTTGTCGTACGTGCCCGTCGCGACGACGATATGCTCGGCTTCGAAGGCGAGCTGCCGGTTATGATGGTTGACCGCGGTCACCTCGAACGTTTCGTTTCGACGCCGGACGGCCGTAACCCGATGGAACGTTTTGATCCGGACATTGAGCCGGAGCGCGAGCGAGCGGTAGTAACGCATCACTTCGTTCCGCGTCGGCCGCTCCTCCTCGGACAAAAACGGCACGCCGCCGATTTCGAGGCGGTCGCTCGTGCTGTACAGCCTCATGTTCGCCGGAAACGCGGCGATCGAGTTGACGATGCCCCCTTTTTCCAGAACGAGGCAGTCGATCCCTTTTTGCTGCAGCTCGGCGGCCGCGGACAAGCCGCAAGGTCCTCCCCCGATTACGATCACTTTTTCCATGCCAGTGCCGCCTTTTGCGAGTAATGTGGTCTTGCCTGTCGTTTAATAATGTAGCATTTGACGCCGGCGGTGTAAAGAAAACGGGCCGCCGGACGCGACCCGCGGATCGTTCCGAGGCGACTTTCGGGATACGATTCGGCGGCAAGACGGAGAAGTGCTTCTAGGCGCGCCTTTGGGACAGCGTGCGGAACGCTCGCCTCCACAGCATCGGGGGCTTCCGCAGTAGAACACGCTAGTAGGTAGCGCTGTTGGACGCATGATCCAGCAGCTATCGTAGTTGAACATTGCTCCAATAGGTATCGCTGATGGACACACAATCCAGCAGTATCGCTTTTGAACATCGCTCCAATAGGCATCATTGTTGGACATATGCTCCAGCAGGTATCGAAGTTGAATGATTCGACATGCAGTCTCGGGTGCCGTGCGCATTCGCTAGCGAACCGTCATAATCTTATTTGCAGGAAAATGGTAGCTCCAACATTCTAACGAATCCAGATATCGCTATTGGGCCGAAAAACGGTGAGAACGATCAAATTTGCCGGCAATAACGTTACAGAAGTTCGTTACAATTTCAATCCCTTACATTTGGAGCGAATAACGATCACAGGGTTCGTTAGCCGTACGTCCAACATTCACGGCCAATAACGATTAGCCGTATGTCCGGCATTCGCGGCCAATAACGATCGCTGGGTTCGCAAGCCGTAAGTCCGGTAGCGCTGCCTGCCTCCGGCAACGAACAGAAGCCGAAGCTCGACCAGCCGATGAAGAATCCGTCGCGCATGCTGGTCCGAAATCCGCAGATGGGCCGCAAGCTCGGACGGAGCAAAAGGACGAAACCGCCGTCTTGCATACCGGACGGTTTCCGCTTCGAGCCAGGACAAACGAGCGGGGACATCCGTCGTTACGAACTTGCCGATAAAGGATAGCACAAGCTTCTTGCACCTCCCACTCGGGGTGCAGGTGATCGAACTGTTTTACGGCAGGAAACCAAACGTTGCGTAAAAACTCCAGCGTACCGTGGCCGAGCCCCTTTTCCAGCAATTCGCGTCGTCTCTGATTTTGTTCCCGGGCAATCTCGGTTTCCAGCCATTCCTCGTAGGCTTGATCGAATTTTATAATCGCTGCTCACATCTTGCTTGCAGGATCGGCCCCATGCAACGAAAAAAGCCGCCTCGACACGAGACCTGCAGCTAGCAGGTGCAATGTGTCAAAGCGGCGTGTGCTTCACGACCGGACCGTATACGGCCAGTATACCATGAATGGAACTTATTTCAATTACTAATTGTTGAACGTTTACCCCTCACCCCGCACCGAACATCCCCTCATCCGCCCCGCTTTCGCGCAGCGAAACGTTCGCGCCGAGCGAGTTCAGGCTGCGGATAATGTCGGGATAGCCCCGCTCCACGTGCTCGACGCCCGTGATGCGCGTAATCCCTTCCGCGACCGTCCCGGCCAGCACGAGGGCGATGCCGGCGCGCACGTCGGTCGCGTGCACGAGGTCGCCCGCGAGCGGGCGGCCGCCGCGGATAAAGGCGCTTTCCCCCCGAACCTCGATGTCCGCGCCAAGCCTGCGCAGCTGCGGCACATGGGCGAACCGGTGAGGAAATATTTTATCGGTGACGATGCTCTTCCCTTTCGCCCCGAGCAGCAAAGCCGTCATCGGCTGCTGCAAATCCGTGGCGAAGCCGGGATACATCGCGGTCCGAATCCGCGTAGCTTTGATCGTCCCCGTCCCGTACGCCGTAATCGATTGGTCGCCGACGTCCAGCTCGAGGCCGACCTCCTTCAGCTTGGCGATGCACGAGCCGAGATGCTCCGGTATGACGTCCTTCACCGTCACCTGCCCGCCGGCGACGCCGGCCGCGATCAGAAACGTGCCGGCCACAAGCCGGTCGGGAATGGCCGTATGCGCGCCTCCGTTCAAGTACGGCACGCCTTCGATGCGGATGCAATCCGTCCCCGCTCCGTAAATGCGCGCCCCGAACTGCGACAGCAGCGCCGCCGTATCGACGACCTCCGGATCGACCGCGGCATTGTACAGCGTCGTCCTGCCTCTCGCGCGAACGGCCGCCAGCATGGCGTTAATCGTAGCGCCGCACGTGATCGTATCGAAATAGATGTCGGCGCCCTGGAGCTGCGCCGCCTCCACCACGTAATAATCGTCGTAAAACGTCACCTTGGCGCCCAGCGCCTGAAACGCCTTGACGTGCTGATCGATCGGTCGCGACTTGAAATCGTCCCCTCCCGGAAAGCCGATCGTCACCCGGCCGAACTTCGCCAGAAGCGCTCCGGCAAAATAATAGGAAGCCCGGTAAGCGGACGCTTTGCCCGGATCGATCGTCGCGCTGTGGATATACCGCGGATCGAGCACCGTCTCGCCGTCGGCCGACCGGCGGATGCCCAGGCCGATGTCCCGGGCGATGCCTTCGATTTGCCGCATATCGTCGATTTCCGGAACGCCTTCCAGCCTGACCGTATCGTCGGCAAGACAGGACGCGGCAATCAAGGCGAGCGAGCTGTTTTTCGAGCCGGGGACCGTTACGGCGCCTCGAAGCGCCCCAGCCGGTTGTACCTGAATATATCGCATAGGTCAGCCTCCGTTGTCGGGTTCCGCTACTTCGGATCGGTTTCCAAAATATAGCCGCTGCCGCGGACCGCGCTGATAAGAAACGTCGTTTTGCCGTACTTTTTCCGTATCCGGTAAATGAGCGCGTTCAGCTCGTCCGTGTGGACGTCGGGCGTACCTCCCGGTCCAAGCGGCCGGTCGGACCATACCGTCGTTTTGATGTCGTGAATCGTGACGAGACGGTTGGCATGCTTGTACAACAAATCGAGAAACAAAAATTCTTTTTCGGACATGGCGATCGCCTTGCCGCCGACGACGCATTCCCGTTTCTCCCACTGAATCGATACCGCTCCGCTCGGCTCTTCCCACTGCTTCGTTACGCTCAGCGGTTCCAGCTCCAGCGTCTGCTCGTCGAACAAGTAGGAGAAATGAATGACCGTCATCCCTTTCGCCAGCTTGATCATGTCGCCCGTCCGAAGCGGGTAGGGCGTATGCGGCTCCGCCCGCACGCCGTTGATCTCCGTGCCGTGCCGGCTCCCCGAATCGTACAGCACCGCCTTCTCCCGCTCCTTGCGAATGACGAAGTGATTGCGCGAAATGAACGCGTTCGTAAACGAAAAATCGGGCGAAAATCCGGCGGTCGTTCGGCCGAACACCGTTTCGGGCAACGATATATGAAGTGAAGTCCCGGGCCGGAAAGGCTCCCCCCGGACGATGTACAAGCAAGCGAACGTTTCCAGCTCCATTCCCTCCGCTATTGAATTGCGCTCTATCTCTTATCATACCTCAATCCCGACTCATATTAAAATTATGCGTCGCTGATAATTCGGTAATAGTTTTCAAGCAAGCGACGCGAACCGGGTTCGAGTGCCGCATCCCCGCCCTTCGAATCGGATCCGAATGACGGCTCGTTTTTACGAAAAATCCGCCCCGACATCGAAGTCGAAGCGGATCGCGCAACCGTATATACCGTTTAACGGGCCGGCAGCTCCACCCATTGATGAGGCGTTTGCGCCGCCTTCAGGCCGTATTCGATCACGGTGACGATCGCCACCGTTTCCGCCGGATCGACGCCGCCTTCGCCGGTTTCGAAAAACCGGACGAGATTCCGGATAAACGAGCCGAAAAAGTTCGATTCGATCTTCAGCGCCTTCGCATCGCCGGATGCGTAATTGACGACCGCGCCGAACGGCGTCGGATTGCCGAAATGGTTGACGGCCGCCTGCCTGCCGTCCGCGAATCCGATCAGCAGCGTCGGGAAGCGGGATGTTCCCGTATACATGACCCGCTCGATGTCGGTGCCCATCAAAGCGACGACCGGTTCGATCTGATGGATCGAATAGTTGCTGAATTTGCCCGGGCCGCTGCAATGCATCGTTTCGATGCCGTCTTTGGCGAGCGCCGCATATTCGTCCGCGAACCGGAGCGCCGACGACGAATACATCGGCGTGCCGTACGTCTGCGCCCATTCGAACAGCCGCAGCGCCGTCTCCCTGTCGGGCGCGAACGTCTTGTCGATGTACGTCGGCTTGCCGGAACGAAGCGGCAGCTCGGACAGCTCCTCGTGAAATTCCGGATGGTCCGGCGACAGGACGATCAAATAGTCGCTTTTTTCGATAACCGCTTCGATGGTCGGCAGCAGCTTGATTCCTTTTTTCGCGCACCAGTCTGAATTGCTCAATCCGTCCGGCTTGTCGATTTTGCCGTAAGCGTACGCCACCTTCAGGCGTCCGCCGGAAGCTTCCTCGATCCAGGCCGGATATTTCTCCGCATGCCATTCGTCCAAAAAATAATCGATAAATCCGATCGTTTTCATCCTTGGTCACCTTCTCGTCCGATATCGTAACAGGCCGGGAATCAAATTCGAATTTCGTCCCCGGTTCGAAGCCTCGGTTTCCATTATAACAGAATGGAGATTCGTTTCGTAAACTTTTTTGCACATGGAGACCGGCTCCAACCGCAAGCCCGGCGGACGCCCGCAAAAAAAAGCTTATGCTCGCCAAACCGGCTGCATAAGCTTTGCTTCGGATCGTATTCGGTTACAGGCTGTTGAACGTATCGGTCAGCACCGGAACGATTTGCGATTTGCGCGATACGACGCCCTTCAATACCGCTTTATTGTCGGCGAGCTTCACGTCGTACGCCTTCTCCACCGCGTGAGCGGAACCGCCGAGCGCCAAAGCGATCGAATCGTTGTTCAAAATATCCGTCACGACGAAGACGAACAGGTCCAGGCCTTTTTCGGCGATAATGGCCGAAAGCGCCTGCTCCAGCTCCGCTTGCCGGCTCAGCACGTCGTTCGGATCGACGGCGTTCACTTGGGCGATCTCGACCTTTTTGCCGCCCATCGAAAACTCTTTCGAGTCGAGCGAAATAAGCTGGGCGATCGTTTTGTCGCTAAGATCGGCGCCCGCCTTCAGCATATCGAGTCCGTAGACAGCGCTGTCGACTCCCGCGATGGCAGCCAGCTCGCGAGCGGCCGCCACGTCTTCCTCGGTGCACGTCGGCGATTTGAACAGAAGCGAATCGGAAATGATGGCGGACAGCATCAAGCCGGCGATCGGCTTCGAAATGGCGACGCCGTGTTCCTTGTACAGTTTGTTCAAAATCGTGGCGGTGCAGCCGACCGGTTCGGCGCGGTAGTAGAGCGGATGGCTCGTTTCGAAATTGGCGATCCGGTGATGGTCGATCACTTCCAGCACCCGCACTTGGTCGATGTCGGAGACGCTTTGCTGGCGTTCGTTATGGTCCACGAGAATAACGTCGCTCGTTTCCCCGGCGACTTGTTCGACCAATCGCGGAGCGGCGACGCCGAAATAGTCAAGGGCATACTGCGTTTCTCCGTTTACGGCTCCGAGCCGGACGGCTTCGACGTCTTTTCCGAGCTTCGTCTTCAAATCGGCATAAGCGATCGCCGAGCCGATCGAATCGGTGTCGGGATTTTTGTGACCGAAAATAAGCGTTTTTCCCATGGTATGGCTCCTCTTCTATGGATGGTACGAATCTAGTAACGATTATATCGTTAAATCCACTATATTCCTATGCTTTTACACAGATTTTCATAAAAAAAACTAATATCGACGTACTTCAAGGCTGAGCGACCGCGGTTTAGCGAAAGTTAAAAAATTCGTTGCCGTCCGGAAAAGCGCTTATTCCAAAAAATCTTTCAGCCGTTTGCTGCGGCTCGGGTGTCTCAGCTTGCGCAGCGCCTTCGCCTCGATTTGACGAATCCGTTCCCGCGTGACGCCGAACACTTGCCCCACTTCCTCGAGCGTGCGGGTGCGGCCGTCGTCGAGGCCGAAACGGAGGCGAAGCACGTTTTCCTCCCGTTCCGTGAGCGTATCGAGCACGTCCTCGAGCTGTTCCTTCAGCAGCTCGAAGGCGGCGGCGTCGGCCGGCGCCAACGCTTCCTGATCTTCGATGAAATCGCCGAGATTCGAATCGTTTTCTTCCCCGATCGGCGTCTCGAGCGAGATCGGATCCTGGGCCACCTTCATAATTTCCCGCACTTTTTCTTCGCTGATGTCCATTTCCTTGGCGATCTCCTCGGGCGTCGGCTCCCGTCCGAGCTCCTGCAGCAGCTGTCTGGAAATGCGGATAAGCTTGTTGATCGTTTCGACCATGTGCACCGGAACGCGGATCGTTCGGGCTTGGTCGGCGATCGCCCTCGTAATTGCCTGGCGAATCCACCATGTCGCGTACGTGCTGAATTTGAACCCTTTGGAGTAGTCGAATTTCTCCACCGCTTTGATCAGGCCCATATTGCCTTCCTGGATCAAATCGAGAAACAGCATGCCTCGTCCGACGTATCGCCGGGCGATGCTGACGACGAGCCGCAGGTTCGCTTCCGCGAGCTGTCTCTTCGCGTCCTCGTCGCCCTGCATGATCCGTTTCGCCAGTTCGACTTCGGCTTCGCCGGAAAGCAGCTGCACGCGCCCGATTTCTTTCAAATACATCCGAACCGGATCGTTGATGCCGATGCCCGGAGGCAGCGAAAGGTCGTTGTCCGTTATATAATCGTTGCGATCCTGATCGTCGTGCATGACGGAATCGCCGTTGCTAGATTCAAGCGAAAGCTTCTTATCAGATCCCGAACGCCCATCGTTGGCCATAAACCGGCTCCATCCTCCCTGGAAACGTAAAAAAACGAAAAGTCCGCGTTTTACCTATAAGTTTCGTCATTGTTCGATTGACAAAACGGCAATAATATGGTAATGTAAATCTGATTAAAGAAAATGTTACAAGAATACTATCCGGCATTATATCACGATTACTTACAAAATACAATATAAATATATGAGCAAAGCCCCCTTTCGTTGTCGAAAGGGGGCTTTTCATACGCAGGATGCGAACCCGACATTCGCATCAAAGACCCGGATACGGCTGATTCGGCTGGCCCGGGGAACCGTAGCCCGAAACCGTCGCCGGCTGCGTACCGGGATACCCGTAGTCCGCAAAGGACCCCGGCGGCATACCCGGATACCCGTAGTCCGCCTGCGACATCGGCTGCATAGCCGGGTAACCGTACCCCGCCTGCGACGCCGGCTGCATGGCCGGGTAACCGTATGGCGGATAATCGGCACCTTCCGGCTTCGCGAAGTAAGGCGCAGCCTGCGGGGACTGGCCGTAAGCCGGCGAAACGGCATGCTCCTGCTCCATGTACATTTTTTGGCAGTACAGTTTATCCATCCGCGGCACGTAGACGCAAGCTCCCGGCGTCAGCGCGGCCGGCGACTGAAGGTGCGGATTGACCGCCTCCAGCACCGGAATCGGCACGTTGTACATGCCGGCCAGCTTCTCCATCGTGTCTCCTTCCCTGCAAGCATGCGTGTAAAACAGGTCGCGCTGCTCGTTTTCATCCCGAAACGGGAACAAGAACGGCGAAAAGAAAAACGGCGAAAAGAAAAAAAACGGGACGAACCGGCGGGGAAAAAAGAACGGATTGAAGAAGGGGCCGAAGCCGAACGCACGTTCCATCATCATGACCTCCGACTTTAGTAGGGTGCTTTTGACTGTATATCGTATGACGGCCGCCCATTTCGGTTCACGGTTTCGGCAAAAATTGGGCTTGCCTCCGTCCGGTTTCGGCGTCGGATGCCCATTGCATGTTCCGCGATCCGGGCGCATATAGATAGGGGACCGGGCGATTTCACGACTTGGAGGAGGTAAGGCCGAATGCCATCGATCATATTGGCGCCGATCAAAATAACCGGCGCGGAAGGCAACGTTACGTTCGGCGACGTGCTGCAAATAGCGCCGAACAGCTCGTCCAAAACGTATTCCGGCTCCGGCGGGGGCAATACGGGCGATTTTTCGCAGGCGATCTCGCTGCTCAGCTTCACGATTACGTCCGATCCCGACCTCGTCGATTCGTCGGCGGCGGCGTCCAGAGTGTTGTAGCGGCAGGCGCCGGCCGGAACCGCAGGTTCATCTCGGTGAACGAAAAGGACCCCCAATGCCCGGCTGGAGCATTCGAGGTCCTTTTTTCGCGCGCCTTCAGTCGAGAAACCGGACGTGCACTTCGCGCAGCGGCTCTTTTCTTTTCATTTTTCTCATATGCAGCTGCAGCACTCCGTTTTTGTAAACCGCTTTGCAGCTTTCCGGAACGATCGGCGACGTCAGCTTGACGGTCTGGGTTTTGTCGTCCGCCGCCCCTTCCAGCTTCAGCAGATTGAAGCCGATATAGGGACGAATCCGGCGGGCCGTCTCTTGATCCGGAATATGGATTTTGACGATAACGTTGTTATGCGTTTCGAACACTTCGGTTTGAAAATGTTTGCCGAGCAAGCCGACGTCGATCGGGTGCGGCAGCGCTTTCGACATGACGTCTTTGACGACGCGGTCGACCCACGCCGTATCGCGGTTCAAATCCGCGCCGAGCGGAAACTTGCCGCCGAAAAACTGCTCGAAGCTTTTCCAGTCGAAGTTCGCAAACATATCTTTTCGCTGTTCGTCCATGCCACCACTCCCCGTCGGAACCAGTATATGCCGCCGCCGCCCGCCGCATGAACGAAAGGCTTTGCATTCATACCCGCCAAACCGGCCACATACAATGAAATAACGACAAACGGTAAGGATGTGGGCGAGATGCCGGCCATCGTCGGGGGCATTAAAATCGTCAGTGTAGGCCCAAGCTCGATCGTGCATATCGGCGATTCCATCCAGCTCGCTCCCCAAAGCGCGTCCAAAACGTTCGCCGGTGCGGGATCGTTCAATACGGGCGATTCGATTCGAACGTACAACGGAGTGAACGGAACGATTACGTACGACGGCGATATCG
Organism: Paenibacillus sp. GYB003; assembly: GCF_036577625.1. Lineage (NCBI taxonomy): Bacteria > Bacillati > Bacillota > Bacilli > Caryophanales > Paenibacillaceae > Paenibacillus > Paenibacillus sp. GYB003. Next base: position 74,921 of record NZ_JARBDC010000002.1, read on the forward strand.
CCGACGCAAACGCGCTGTCGGCAAACGGGGCAGGTGTCGTATAACGCATGAATTTGATCGTTCACCAAAGCATCGTCATCCATCAGCTGCGGGTCGATTCGGTTACCAACTCTTCGGTGCTGCAAATCGGCAGCGCCGGGATGATTAAAGGATTATCCAATTTATACAACACCGGCGGTTTTACCGCACCGGCTCCGGCCGCCGCCGCGGCGCTCGGAGAAGAGACGTTGGTTCCGCTGCCGGCCCCTACGTGACGTTCGCCGCGGCAAGACACCGACGAACCGGGGAGAAAGGGGAATCCGCATGTACCCGCTGCCGCCTCCTTCCTACTTCCAGCAGTTGAACAACTATTTGCTCGGACAATCGCGAAAGCTGCAGGAGCTTGAAACGAAAATCGGACAGCTGCAGCAGGAAATCGAAACGCTCAAAAAGCAGCGCGCCATGACGGTGGAACGAATTGAATACAAATTCGACCAGCTGAAAATCGAAAGGCTGGACGGTACGCTTCATATCGGCGTTTCGCCGGATACGGGCAAATCGATCGAGGACTTTTCGATAAACGGGGACGCCATGCAAATGACGGAGATGCAGGATACGCGGCTCAGATCGGCCGTTCGCGGGGAGCTGGACCGTTTTTTGGACGAGGAAGGGCCCCGGCTGATCGCCGAGAAGGAAAACGACTACCGGATCGTACTCGGCAAGCAGTATGTCGACTTTATGATCCACGATATGAAAAACCAGCTGGACGACCGGATCGCGCACTATGCTCGCACGTTGACGGGGCAAGGCGAAGACGTCGACGGAACGCCTCTGCATTCGGCGATCGTCGATAAAATCAAATCGGATATCAGGACGGCGATCGACGCCCATTTGCGGCAAAAAAGCTCGGAAGGAGGTCGCGATGCATGAATGTCCAGGTGGAAAACAAACAGCTGTGCGTCGGCTTGATCCGCATCACGGGGGTAGCGAGCTCCTCCGTCGTCTTGATCGGCGATACGAACCAAATCACGTTGTCCTCCATCTTCGATACGCCGCCGGAATCGCTCATTATCGGTCCGCTCGTCCCGCTTGCGGCCGTAAGGTAAGAGACGGCGATGCGAATTTCGGCCGTCGAATATATCCATATCCGCGAGGTCGGCCTCGGTTCCATCTGTTTCGTCGGCGATTGCGTGGAATTGAAGCCGTCGGGCAAGGCGTTGGCCGTTCAGCGGCAAATAAGCGTATATAGCGGAAACGAAGGATCGTTTTCAGCGTTCCCCATTTTCTCGCGGCCGATTCCGCTTCCTTCCCCGAACGTCGGCGTCGATACCCGCTTTACGAACGTCGACCCGTTTATCAACGTACGCCATGTCGACATTATTTCGCTTTCGTCTTCGGCGATACTGCAAGTCGGAAGCAACGATCGCATCCGCGCCGATAACCGGGTCAAACATATTCGACAGCTCCAATTTCGGCCGGGTACGTCCGGCTAAAACGAAAAAAGCTTGATCGCTCAAGCTTTTTTTGTTTCCCGCTTTTTAAAACGTATTGTAAATATTGTCGCATTCGCCGGATCGCGGCTCGTAAAAGCAGTGAAGCTTCCAACGGCCGACGAGCGGCTGATTGTACCAGGTAGGCGGACAATCGCCTTCCGGACGGAAATACCACAGGCTGAACTTCCCCGGCCATAACCGTTCCCCGTTCACCGATCTGCGTGCCAGCCGCTTTTCCCGTTCTCTCGCTCTCTGGTAGAAGTACCCGTGCTGGACAGCCTCGAACGCATGCTCCTGGTAGATCATTTGCGGAATCGTGCGGATCCCTTTGAAATCGGAGCAATTGGCGCGAATCCGGTTGATTCCGACGTTTCCGACGAGCAGCATGCCCTGCTCGCCTTCCCCTTCCGCTTCCGCCCGAAGCAATCTTGCCAGCAAATCAATATCGCTTTCCCTCGCTTTGACGACAGCCATCGTTTCACCCCTGGTTCATCGGATACAATACGATATTACCGATCGCCCAAAGAGGTGACTGCCGATCGCCGGCCGAAGCCCGAATACGCCCAAATCAAGCCGAGCAGCCAGCAGCCGCTCGCCAAGTAGCCGCCGATGACGTCGCTCGGGTAATGCACGCCCAAATAGATGCGGCTGATCCCGATCGCCAAAATAAAAAGCGCGCTCGACGCGACGAGCACCGTCCGCCCCGCCGTCCCGGGAATGTGGTTCCATAGCAAATACGCGAGCGTGCCGTACAAGCAAAAAGCGGTCATCGAATGGCCGCTCGGAAAGCTGTAGCCGGTCGCTTCGCCGATGCGGTGCAGCGTCGGCCGATCCCGCCTGAACGCCAGCTTGAGCAGCGCGTTGAGCAGTGCCGAGCCGCCTACCGAGACGGCGAGCAGCAGCAGTTCTTTGCGATGGCCGAGCGCCTTGTACAAAAACGCGCCGACCGCTACCGTTATGACGGCTACGGCCGGGCCCGCTCCGATCTGAGTAAACGCGTTCATGACCGCCGTCAACGGGGCGGCTTCGAGTCCCTGCACGGCGCCGATGACGGCCGAATCGAACGCCGCGATCGCTTGAATGCCGATCAGCAGCGCGATACAGCCGAAAGCCGCGGCGCAAACGATGCTGAAGGCAAGCGCGCGCGTAAACCGTTTGAACAGCCTATCGAGTTGAATGGACGATCGCCTCCTTCGCCGAACGTTCGCGCGGAGCCGTGCCCGCACGGTTTGTACGTCTGTCAAGTCCGCATTCAACGCAAAATTCTAATCAAATTCTCATAATAGCGCCGAAACGGCGATGACGCAACGGTTTGCCGAAACGGCGGCAATAAATGCCGATTTTGATTATGGTATGGTTAGTACAAGCCATACAGACAACTTTGCGACAAGGAGGAAAACTTGAAATGACTTCGGTTCAGAAACGTTTCGGACGGATCTCCATGACGGTCGGCTTGAGCTTTGCCCTCTTTCTCACAGGGAGCGTAACTTTCGGTTCGCAGTCGGCCCAAGCGGCGCCGGCTTCGGCTTACGATACGGATTACGGTTATTCCGGCAGTTGGAACGACATTTGGAACGCTTTCCCGGCGGATTGGAACTTGCCATGGAACGGCGGGAATGAGGCGAATCCGGATCGGAACGGAGGCTCCGGTTCGGGATCGGACGCGGGGTCCGACAATAAACCGCAGAATGAGGGCTCGAATTCCGGCTCCGGAACCGAAGCCGGGACGGAGTCCGGGGCCGAATCCGGCACGACGTCGAACACGGCCGGCGACATTATCGCGAAAGGCAAAACGTTCATGGGCACCCGTTACGAATTCGGCGCCAAATCCGGCAAAACGAGCTCGTTCGACTGCTCGTCCTTTACCCAATATTTGTTCGAGCAGGCCGGCATCTCGCTGCCGCGTTCGTCCAAGGAGCAGTCGAAGGTCGGCACGTACGTGCCGCGCAGCGAGCTGAAGCCCGGAGACCTCGTCTTTTTCTACTCCCCGGTTCACCATGTGGCCATCTATATCGGCGACGGTAAAATTTTGCATACGTACGGCAAGCCCGGCGTAACGATCAACGATCTGAACTCCGGCTGGTGGGACGAGCATTATACGTCCGCGCGCCGCGTCATCGAATAAGTAAGTCGAATCGGCAAAAAGGCCCGGAAGCCCCGCTTCCGGGCTTTTCGGTTTTCGGAAGCTTGCCGGACCGGACCTTATTCGTTGGGCAAAAGCGCCAGCCTGGCGACGACCGGACGATGGTCGGAAGCCGAACTGTCCGGTACGGACGAATCGACGACTTCCATTCCTTCCCCGATCAAGATATAGTCGATTTTTATGCGCGGCTGCGCCGCCGGAAACGTAAAGCCGTTTCCTTTCGCTTCATCCCAAGCGTCGCGAAACGCGGCAAACAGCGGCCGCAGCTCCGGCGCGTCGGGCCCCGCATTGAAATCGCCCATAAGCAGCTTGCCGTACCGGTCTTCCCCTACGATCGCCAGCAGCTCTTCGATTTGGACCGCGCGAACGGTCGGATCGGCCCGATAGTCCAGATGAACGACATAAACGGTAAGAGGCGTCCCCCGCACGTCCAGCTGCACTTCGGCGAAACCGGGCATCGGCGCGGGCCGCGCTTCCTTCTCCTGCGTCGAAAGCCGGGTCAGCGGATGGTTAACGGCGCGCACGATCGGGTGGCGGGTTAAGACCGCTACGCCGAACCGACGCGCGAGCCGTCCCCCGGCCGCCGGCGGAAGCTCGTAGATCGGCGCGAAAAAAACGTTCATGCCGAGCAGCTCCGCGAGCTTCTCCGCCATATGCTCGTGCCGGCTTCGCTCGCCCCAATGCGCGTCGACTTCCTGCAGTCCGACGATATCGGCGCCCGCCGAGCGAATCGCATCGGCTGTTCGTTCTATATTGTATTGTTCGTCCGACCCCACTCCGTAATGCACGTTGAAGCTCATAACGACTGCGCTGTTCATCGCTGTCCTCCTCTGTCGGTCGAGCGGTCTCCCGTTGCTCCGTCACTCTACTATTCCAGCCGCTGCCCCCGTTTTCCTTCCTGTCGGCTCGATCGGTTGCGACATTTACTCCCGCTATGGTACGATTTTGGGCATATCGAGGTGATGCGAATGACGACTAGACGCGGACGTTTCGCTCCGACTCCGTCGGGCAGGCTACATATCGGCAACGCCCGCACCGCGCTGATCGCCTGGCTGCATACGCGCGCCGCAGGCGGACGGTTCGTGCTGCGCATGGAGGATATCGACAAGCCTCGTTCCCGGCCCGAGTTCGCGGAGCAAATCGTCGCCGATTTGCGCTGGCTCGGGCTCGATTGGGACGAGGGACCGGACGTCGGCGGCCCGCATGGCCCGTACGAGCAAAGCAAGCGGGAGAGCCTGTACGAGCAAACGCTGCAGCGGCTCGAGCAAAGCGGGCTGCTGTATCCGTGTTACTGCAGCCGGGCCGAGCTGGCGGCGATCGCCAGCGCCCCGCACGGACTCGACGCCGAAGGCCCGGCTTACCCGGGCACGTGCCGGCGCCTCGCTCCCGCGGAGCGCGCCGCCCGCGCGGCCGTCAAAACGCCGTCGCTCCGGTTCGCGATGCCGGATCGGGCGATCGCGTTCGACGATATGGCGGCGGGACGGCAAAACGCCCCGGCGGGCACCGGGGGCGATTTTGTCGTGAAGCGCGCCGACGGCATATACGGCTACCAGCTGGCGGTCGTGGCGGACGATGCGGCGATGGGGATTACCGACGTCGTGCGCGGGGCCGACCTGCTCGATTCGACGCCCCGGCAAATCGCGCTGTACGAAGCGCTCGGGTTGCCGGTCCCGCGATTCGGCCACGTGCCGCTGCTTCTCGGGCCGGACGGCCGGCGGCTCGCCAAAAGGGACGACGCGATCATGGTCGCGTCGATGCGCGCGGCAGGCGTGCAGCCGGAAAAAGTCGTCGGCTGGCTCGCCTATTGGAGCGGTCTGATCGCGCAGCCGGAGCCGGTATCGGCATGGGAGCTCGTCCCCGGCTTCGACATCGCCAAAGTGCCCCCGGAACCGGTTGCCGTTACGGACCGGGCGCTCCGGGAGCTCGCTCCTTGAGGCGCCCGCATGGATGGCGGCCCGAGTGCCTGCCGGAGGATCGCTTCGCTTATTCGCCGCCGGCCGCTTGACAATCGGCAGCGTAAGCCGCCGCGTCCGAATCAAGCGCCTTCCTGCGAGCCGGCATACCCGGGCAGTCCGCCGGCGAACGAGCTTCGAACCGTCCCGTACGAGGCCCGTTCCCTCCGGCCGCGTTCGTCGAATTGCGGGAGCTGCTCCCGGGCGACGTCCGTGCGGACGAGTCCGAAACGGATTTCGTTTCCCCACAGCGGGCGGGAAAACGTGACGACATCGACGGCTTGTCCGAGCGGCAGCTTTTCGCGGGCGATCGCGAACCCGACGTCGCGCAGCCGAACGTCCGACGGACGCTCTTCCCCGTGCTTGGCGTACGAGGTGACGCCGTGAAGCTGAAGCTTGCCGGCGGCGTCCAGCTTCCAGCGAAACGTTTCCAGCTCCAGCAGCGTCCGGTACGAATATTCGATCCAACCGGCGCCGTCCGCCAAAAATACGACCGCCGCGTCTTCGACGGCATCCGCATCTTCCGTCCCCATCCCCGTTCCCGTTCCCGCGCCTCGCGCCGCGCTTGCGGACCATAATCCGACCAACGTTTCCATACGACCTCCCGTTTGTTCGCGGCCCGTCCGGCAGACGCATTAAAGCGTTTCCAAACCGGCGGCAGACGATTTTTCGATCCGCTTCGTATCGGTGTTTTACGTATTAGTCTACACGTTCCGGGGGGCGATGTCACCATATTTTCCCACGGAGAGCAAAAAAAGACCGTTATTCGAAAAAATAACGGCCGAATCCGGTAAAACGATACGTCGGCAGCCTTACGTGACGATCGGCAGCAACTGCAGCGGCCGTTCCAGCTTCGGATATCCGCCGTGCCGGTCCCTCATCTCGGGAGGAAGGTGCCATACGGCATGGTACGCCGTCATTCCCGCGCGGTCCGCCCCGTTCAATTCGTCCGAGCCGCCGTCGCCGACGAAGACGCTCGCTTCCGCCGTTACGCCGAGACGGTCGCAAGCCAGCTTGTAGATGGCCGGATCGGGCTTGGCCAAGCCGACCTCGTAGGAAAAGACGACGTCGTCGAAAAAGGCGGGGAGCCCGCTGTCGGCCCAGCCGCGCACCTCCTCTTCGGTGCAATTGCTGATCAGGCCGAGCTTCAGCCCATTGGTTTTCAGCCGCCGCAGCAGCTCGAGCAGCTCCGGATCGACGCCGCGAAAGGCCGCCTTTTTCTCGTTCACCCGTTCCTCGTACATTTGCCGCAAGACGTCGTCCGGCACGGCGACGTTTTGTCCGTCCAGCAAATCTTTCATCGCCGCAAAATAATCCGCGAATTCGCCCGTCATGCGCCGCCGGCTGCGCGCCCCCCATTCCCGCCGGTACACGTCGTGCGCCAAACCGAGCCGCGCCGCGTCGACGCGATTCGCGCGCTCCACTTTGCGGACGCCTCCCTCGTATTCGGATATGAGCGTTTCGAACAAATCGAAAAAGACCGCCTGTTTGTCGGACACGGAACACCTCCTGAATATGACAATTCCATTATGCCAAACGGCGGAGGGCGGGAGCAACAGGTAGTTATCGCGATCAGACGCACGAATCGGTCAGGACGACGCCTCGCGGCAGCAGCGCGGATACGCGCGCCCGCAAATCCGGCCGCTCGTGAAGCCGCTCGTCCAGCAGTACGACCGCACCGCTGTCTTCGCGGCTGCGGATCAGCCGTCCCATTCCCTGCCGGAGACGAAGGAGCATAAACGGCAGCTCGACGTCGTCGTACGGGGATGCGGCGTCCTGCCGTTTGGCCATCATGACCGGGTCGTGCGGAGGAAACGGCAGCGACCAGACGATGACGTTGGACAACGACGGACCGGGAACGTCAAGCCCTTCCCACAAGTTGACCGCGGCGAGCACGCTGCGTTCCTCGCGCTGAAAACGTTCGATCAAATGGCTGATTTCGCCGTCGCCCTCGAACCGGAATTCGATGTCCGCCACTTCGGGATACCGGACGATGTCCCGCTTGAACTGGCGCAGCTGCGTCTCGTCCGGGAACAGGAGCAAGGCCCTTCCGCCCGACCGCTGCAGCCACCGGGCGGCGATGTCCGTTTTGGACGACCGTGCGTCGTCCTCCGACGGCTTCGGCGCGACCACCTTCATTTGCCGTTCGTAATCGTACGGGGACTCGACGGCGAAAGACAAGTAATCGTCGATGCCGAGGCTGTCGGCCATAAACCGGAACGAGCCGTCCACCGAAAACGTCGCCGACGAAAAGACGTACGGCTTTTTCGCGGAAAACACCCGCTCCCGCATGACGTCCTTGACCGTTCTCGGCATAATCGCGAGCAGCGGCTCGCCGTTCCCGGGGTCGCGCTCGGTCCAGCTGATGAGCGTCTTTTCGCCGTCAAACAGGGCGAGCGCTTTTTGCATCATATCCAAATGCTCTTCGACGATGCGCAGATGATAGTCGTTCAGCGTATACAGTCCGCTTTCGAGCGCCAGCTCCTCTTCGATCGAGGCGAGCATCGACCGGAACCGGCGAATTTCCGCATGCAGCTCCTCGCCCTGCTCGACGCTCATCCGGTCCGAGCCCGGTATCGGCCGGCTCAAGCGGTTCAGCGCCGCGAACAGCGACTCGCTCTGCGCGATCGCCTCTTCGATCCGCACGGCGAGCGATTCGCGAATCGCGCCGTTCAGCAACCGGGTGATCTGTTCCTCGAACGCCGAATGCTTCAGCTTGTAGGCGAGCGCCTTTTGGGCGGCGAATTCGAGCAGATGCCCTTCGTCGAACACGACCGCGCCATGGTCGGGAAGAAGCGGCAACTGGCCTTCCCGTTTCCGCGATTCGTACGTCCAGACGTGTTCCATATAAAAGTCGTGCGAGCAGACGATCAAGTCGGCCGCCCTCCGGTAAGCGTCGCGCGACAGCGTCATGCCGCAGCGGTGTCTCTTGTCGCAAACGAAGCAGTCGCGGAACCGGTCCCAGTTCATTTTGCTCCACTGCTCGTCCGTCAGCTGCGGGTACTGCTTCCGGTCGCCGTACGCGTGAAACGACTGCAGCGCCTCGCGGGTACGGACGAACGCCGGCAGCTCCCGGTAAATGCGCTCGTACCGTTCCGCATCGCCGTCCGCGAACCGGGCTTCGTCGAGCTTGAGCAAGCATACGTATTGGTCGGGCGATTTGCCGAGCCGCGCATCCACGTCGAGGTTCAAGCAGCGGGACAGCTTGGCGATATCCCCTTCCGGCTTGACGAGCTGCTCGATCAGCGATTCGTTGGCGCAGGCGATAACGACCGGCTTGCCCGTATATCGGGCGTAGCAGATCGAATAGAGCAAGTAGACGAGCGTTTTCCCCGTGCCGACTCCCGCTTCCGCGAAAATGGGACGTTTCTCCTGAAACGCCTTTTCCACCTGAAACGCCATATAAATTTGCTCGTCGCGCACCTCGAAGCCGTGCTCCGGCAAATGCTCGTAGAACACGTCGGCGATCCATGCGCCGGCCTGCTTCATGAAGGGCTGCGACGGATCGTATTCGAACGGAACTTTTTTCACGGACTAAGACGTCCTCCTTCGCGTTTCGATCAACTTGAACAGTCTACTACGAAAACGGCCGCGCTTCCAGACTTGATATTTTTACCATTTTGTGGTATAATCAAACAAGAAAGAACGCGGACCTTATGGTTCGCGTTTCTGTCGTTTTTAAACCGGGGAGAAGCGAAACCCCGCACCAGGGCGCCGGTACGTCCGTACGGCGGGAACGAGGGCTCCCGCCCGACAACGGTCGATTCCCGCTCTTCCCGCTCGTTCGATTCCAGTTGGCCCGGCAGGAGTAGAAGATACGAAAGACAAGAGCCGGACGCGCGCGTCGACTCTTGTCTTTTCTTGTCGGCCCCCGTCAAGGGGCGATCCGAATTTGCAAACCGGCGGCTTCGGCCGCTTCCGCGATCGGACTCGGCGGCTCCCGGTCGGTGACGACGACGTGCGCTTCGCTCAAGGCGGCGAACGAATGCAGGTACCGTTCGCCGAACTTGCTCGCGTCGGCGACGATCGCGACCCGGGCGGCGCGCTTGATCGCATGCCGCTTCAGCTCGGCTTCGAACGAATTGGAATTGCTGAAGCCGTGCTCGGCCGTAATGCCGGTCGCCCCGAGAAAAATATGGTCGAACGCCATCGAGCCGAGCGTGGCGACCGCGATCGGACCGATCATCGAGCCGGTTTTTTCGAGCAGCGTTCCGCCGGCGACGATCGTATGGACGCCTTTGTCCAGCAGAACGGCCGCCACGTTGAGCGCGTTCGTGACGACGGTGACGGAGCTGTCCGGGGCGAGATGCTTCGCCACCTGCAGCGTCGTCGTGCCGCCGTCGATGAAGACGGCCTCGTTCGGTCCGACGAGGGCGGCGGCGGCCTTGCCGATGCGCGCCTTTTCGTCCGTATGGACGGTGTCGCGTTCCTTGAGCGATACGTCGAGCGTGACCGGTATCGCCCCTCCGAACGTGCGGCGGACGAGGCCGAGCGCCTCCAGCTTCTCGAGATCGCGGCGAATCGTCATGTCCGTAACCGCGTAACGCTCTTTCAGCTCGCTTATTTTCACTTCGCCGTCGCGCTGAATTTCGCTCCAAATGTCGTTTTGCCTTTCGTTCAAATTAAGGCGCATTCCCGTCTGCTCACTCCGTAGGCCGATCCGCGCTCCCCACGGATCTTCGTTTTCGTTTCGCCCTCTATTATAGCGAATTCGTCCGCGACTTGTCATACGGGCCGATCCACATCCCGCCGTCCCCGGATCGGGTCCAGCCGGACAGCGGCACGGCCGGCGTGCGCCTGCCCCAGCCCGCATCGATCCGCCGAAGCGTATCCGTCCAGGAGCGAACGCCGCTCGTCGCATCGAGCGCTTCCACGCTGCACGCGCCGACGCCGACGGCCGCGGTCATCGTTCGCTCGAGCGGCAAGCCGTGCAGCAGTCCGCATAAAAAGCCGGCGATCGTCGAATCGCCCGCCCCGGTCGTACCGACGGCTTCCGTCGCGAAGCAAGGCGCGAGCAGCTCCCGGGCCGTCCAGTCGTCCGTCTCGCCCGGCGCGCAAGCCCCGGACGCCCGCATCCGTTCGCGATTCGCCGTCGTGCGGACGTACAGTCCTTCCTCGCCGATTTTGATGCCGACGACGGCCGCGCCCATCTCGAGCAGCCGTCCGGACAGCTCCGCCAGCCGTTCGCCGCTCGGCCCTTCGCCTGCGGCCTTGTCGCCGCCGCCCGCGTCGAGCATGAACAAGGTTTCCTCCCAGCTGGGCAAAAACAGATCGACGTGCGGCAGGGCGTTCCGCAGCACGCCGCGCCAATCGACCTTGCCCGCGGGCGAGTCCGGATCGGGGCGCGACATGTCGAGCGATACGGTCAGCCCTTTCGCCTTCGCCTTGGCCAGCAGCTTCGCCAGCTCGCTCCCGCCGTTCTCGTACATTCGCTTCATCAGCGGCGGATAGCCGAAATGAAACAGCTTCGCTCCGCCGAGCGAGTCCGACGCGACGTCGTCCGCCGCAAACGTATCGTTCGTGCCCGGACAATGGAGGAAAACGCGGTCCGCCCCCCGCGGGCTGAGGACGACGCTGTACGAGCTTTGCTCGCCGCGGCCGACGATCATGCCGTCCGCAACGTCCGGTCCGTGCATTCGAAGCGCTTCCACGATGATCCGGCCGAGCGGATCGTCGCCGACTTTGCCCATCAATTTCACCGCGACGCCGAGCCGGTGCAGCGCCAGGCCCGAGTTGGCCACGGTTCCTCCCGTCGCCAGCACCATGCCGCCGACGTTGACGAGCGCCCCGGGCACTCCGAGCGATGACAGCTTGACCGCGCCCATGTCGGGAATCATATCGAGACAAATATGTCCGGCGACGATGACGTCCGCCTGCCGTTCCGTCCGAGCGGCCCGTTCGGGACGCTCAGACGCCTTTGCCTTGCGCGGCCGCTTCAAGCGAATCCCCCCCGCCGACCGGCACCGTCCGTCCGGTGCGGTCCGATTCGAGCGCCGCCGTAAACAGCCGGTGGCTGTCCGCCGCTTCCTCCGGCGTGGCGCAATAGAGCGGCTGGCGCATCGCGCCGCGGCTCGTCAGCTCGTCGCAAAACGCCGCCCACATTTGCAGGATCGAATCCGAGAAGCCGAATTCGAAAATCGGTCCCGTAATCGCGTCGTACGCCGATTCGTACGGAACGTCGAGCGCATGCCAAGCCTGCTCGCCGCCCGGCCGGTACGGCATCGACAGCAGCTGCTTCGGATTTTTCGTGGAATATTCGGCCGACAGCTCGGTGCCGACGATGCGGATAAACCATGTATTGGCATGGCCCGGCGCGATCCGCTTCATCGACAGTACCATCGGGAACCGCTGCTCCGGCTGCACGACGTCGCATGCCAGTATCGCGTTGTCCCACGTCTCGCACGGCGCCGTTCCGCCCTTGCCGTCCGGCCGCTCGGAAACCGTCTTTTGCAGCAGCGCCCGCACGCTGTTCGGCCGCCAGCCGAAACGGAGCGGCAAGTGGAGCACATGCATGCCCAAATCGCCCATGCACCCGTATTCGCCGTTCGTCGCGATGCGCCGCTTCCAGTTGATCGGCTTGAGCGGATCGAGATCGCTGCTGTGCCAAAAGCCGGCCTCGACTTCGATAATGCGGCCGAACCGGCCTTCCCGCACCCAGCGGCCGATCCGGTAGGCGCCCGGGAAAAACGGAAATTCCGACGAGCAGCGGACGAGCACGTCGGGCCGTTCCGCCATCGTGGCCATGATGCGGTCGTTCGCCTCCATGTCGATGCCGAACGGCTTTTCCCCGAGCAGATGCTTCCCGGCGCGAATGATGTCCGCGTACAGGTCGGCGTGCAAATGATGCGGCACGGCGCAGTAGACGGCGTCGATAGCCGGATCGGCCAGCAGCTCGCGGTAATCGGTCGTCGTCCTGACGACGGAAGGCACGCGCCGCGCGAACCATTCGGTCGCCGCCGGATTGGCGTCGCACACCGCGGTGATCCGCGGCTCGAAGTCGACGTCGGCCAAATGGCACCACCGCGCGGCGGCGCTAGCGAACTCTTTGCCCATGAGGCCGCACCCGATAACGCCGAATCGGATCGTCTTCTTCGTCATGACGGTCACGCTCCTTCGAGCAGCGCGAGCGCTTCCCGGTCGGTCGCGCCGTCGTGGACGATCGCCATGAACGCCCGCGTCATCCGGTCCGGGCGCGCGTGCTGAATGACGTTCCGCCCGTACACGATGCCGGATGCGCCTTGCTCCATCAGCCGGAATGTGCGCGACAGGATGACGTCGTCCGGCGCCCGCCCGCCGCCGCGCGGCAGAACCGGCTTTCCGGAAGCGGCCTCGACGACTTTATGGTATTCGTCCAAATCGTCGCACGGATCGGCTTTGATAATGTCCGCGCCGAGCTCGACCGCCTGGCGGACGAGCGGCACGATTTTCGCGATATCGCCGTCGACCATATAGCCGCCGTGCGTATCGTTCGGCTGCATGACGAGCGGTTCGACCATAAGCGGCATGCCGTACCGTTCGCATTCGGGCTTCAGCCGGCATACGTTTTTCACGCATTCGTGGTACAGCTCCGGCTGATTCGGAAGCAGCAGCAAATTGACGACGACGCACGCCGCGTCGAGCGCGACCGCCTGCTCGACCGGACGGTCGACGAGCTGGCTGAACAGATGGCTCGGCAGCGTCCTGCCGTACACGTTCGCCACGTCGGTACGAAGGACGAGCGACGGCTTGCGTTTGCCCGGCATGCTTTGCAGCAGGCCGGCCTGCCCCGGACTGAGCTGGATCGCGTCCGGGCCCGCGGCGACGATCGTTTCGATCGCCTTCTTCATGTTTTCGATGCCGCTCAAAAACGACAGCTCGTTGAAAAAGCCGTGGTCGATCGCCACGTCGAAGCATTTGCCGTCTTCGCCGAACAGACGGTTCATTCTGGGCATAATGGACATAAGAAACCTCCCGCTATCGCTGCGTCGATACGATGAATGTTCGTTTATAACATTTATTATGTTACATTCAAACATGCCATTTGTCTATACGAATACGTTAAAAAAACTACGGCGGCCCAATGGGCGAACAAAGCCGGAATCGGCGGGGCGTCATCATGATTCATGCCGGAATATAAGTCTATGAGCTTGTTGCATTTCCGAAATAGTTGCGAATGGTGCTGCTAACGTTCGGACGGTGCTTTGGCGCGCAAACAGATCCGCTTGAAGGGGACCGAACGGGGACCAGGCTCCAACGGCCGGTGAAGTCGCGTTGTCTTGATTCGATCATATTGCCGAAATGCGCCTTCAAGCGCGGCCTTAAACGTTTCGCCTTCCCGCGTTCCCTTTGAGCTCTTGCGGGCTGATTTCGATTCCGTTCGCTTCTTCCGTTTTTCGGATATACGGCTAACGAACCGGGCGATCGTTATCGGAGCCGAAGGAGGCGGTTTGAAATTGGAACGAACTTTAATACCGTTATTAGCCGCGAATCGGATCGTTTTTTTCCCTTTTCGGCTCGAAAACGATATTCGGATTCGTTAGCCTTGAAAAACGATCGTTTTTCCCCCGATAAGCATGGTCAGGTTCGTTGGCCGTCAATCCGGATCCGCCCTGTTGCGGATACCATGTACGATGTGCCTCGCTTCCGCAGAGAAACGAAAGAAAGTGAGGTCCCCTGCATCGGACCACTGGGAACGGACGCGGCACCGTCTCCGGTACGGAAAAACGTACTTTGCTTTGGTGCTTTATCAGAACAGACGACCCATTTCGGCGCAAACCGAACCTTTTTGCACGCCGAAACGGCGGCGGCACGGGAAACGAGATGGAAATGTTCAAAAAAAAACCGGCGTTGTTGGAACCGCCGGTTTCGTTCGTTTTCCCCGTATCGTTACCGCGCTGCCGAAGACGCCGCTTCAATGCGCACCGTACATGTCCCTTCGGCCATCGGCGCCTTCGCCTTCAGCTTCAGCCTGTAAATCGAATCGCCCCAAACCGGGACCATCTTCGAATCCGTTATCGGCACGCGCTCCACGTCCGCCTGCAATCGATTGCCGTCGTAGCGCAGCGTCAGCTTCTCGCCGCGCTCGTTTTCGAGCGCGACGACGCCTTCCCGCTCCGGCTCGGGCTTCTGCAGCGTCAACAGGTTGAATACGATCTCCCTGCTTGCGGCCGCCAGCCGGAACGAATCGATTACCTCCGCCGCGGCTTCCCCGCCGACGGGCCGCAGCAGGCGGACGGTGCGCCGCCAGTGGGCGATTCCGGCTTCGGCCGGGTACGCCGTCGCCAAATTCATCGACACCGCCGCCTCCGCGTCGGTCGACTCGTACTCCGCCTCCGTCGCCCGGTACGACTCCCCGGCCCGCTGCTGCATGCCGCAGACGGTCGGAACGCTGTGATAGTCGGACTGCATCGTCCATATTTCGTACCGCCGCGAGCTGAACGTTTTGCTCGTATAGCTTTCCACGCCGGCGTCGATCAGAAACGGCCGGCCGTTGTAATAGACGATGAAATGGCCGACGTCGTTATGGTTGTGGCTTTCGCCGTTATGTCCGCCTTTCGCCGCCACGTACAGCCCGGCCGCGCTTCCCGCCCTCTCGCGGGCGACGAACACCTGCGTATCCGCCAGCCAGACGTCCCGCTCGTACGGCGCGTCGGCCGGCTCCGCCAGCAGCGCCTCGCTGTCGAACAGCTCGGCCAGTACGCGCATCGGCGAGGCCATCGAATCGCGGGTCACTCCGTTCCGCCGAAACGAATAGGCGCCCAGCCGGACCATGCGCTCGTCCCCGATCCGTTTCCCGTACCGGTACACCAAATCGGCGGCAATGGCGAGCCGCGCGTTGCCGTCCGCGAAATTGACGAAATAGTTGCCGTCGATATGCGCCCGGTATATGTATTTGCCGATTTCCCGCACAAGCGGTCGATCGTAAAAGTTCAGTTTGCCGTCCGACGCCAAGTATAGCAGCTCCAAGCAGTCGAACAGCGAAGCGCCCGCTCGCCCCCAGTAGCCCGGCCCTTCGTCGCAGCAGCCGTCCGGTGGGCAGGCGCGCACGAAGAAGTCGAGGCTTTCCGCCGCTTTGGCGACCGCGCGCCCGCGGACGGCCTCGTCTTCCTCGACGAGCAGAAAGGCGGCCAGGCAGTTGGAATGGATCCACGGATTCCAATTGTTCACCTTTTTGCTACCGTACCCCATCCACCAAAAATCGTCGCGTTCCAAATACGGTTCGAACATGCGGCGCCGCAGCTCGTGGCGGACCCGCTTGACGAGCATATCGCTTTGCTCGCGCAGCGGTTCGTTCATCGCGTAGACGATCCATGCCAGCAGGCCGCCGGTTTCCGCGGCGAACAGATCGATGACGTGCTCCGTCACGTCCGGCAGCGCGGAGCCGGCGTTTCGCTTCGATAAGTGCATATGGGCCGGGATGACCCAATACGACTCTTCGCACAAGCACCAAATTCCGTTGACGATCTGGTCCGTAAACCGGCCCTCGCCTTCGATGCACTCCCCGACGACCAGCTCCAGCAGCGCCCTCCGTCGCCGGAAATACAGCTCCTCGTAGCGGGAACGGTTGCCGTTTCGGGCGAAGTCCATATAACGGACGGCCGGAAGCGCCGGCCACGCGCAGTCGAGCCTTTCCTCGGCCCAGCCGATCCATTTGGCGGCGATGTCCGCCGGCAGCGAACGCCAGGCGTCGCGATCCGCGAAAACCGGAAACGGCTTGAAGCGATCTCGCGGGAGCAGCAGCCCGGAGGCGTTTTGCGGATGAATCATTGGACTGAACAACGATCGTCATCTCCTTTATCGGCATAGCATGCCGTGTATTCGCAAAGCGAATGCGAGAATGGGTGCGGATCGTAGGCTGTTCAAGGAAGAAACCGCATGGAAATCGAACGGCTGGTTTGCGATCGGGCGTCAAGCGTCGGCGGCTTGCCGCCGCCACGCTTCGAAGCTGTCCGCCAGCCTGCGTCTTTCGTCCTCCGTTCCTTTCGAGGACATGAAAACGATATCGGCGGCATCGCCGGCCGGCTCGGCCGATCCCGAGCGTTCGGCCCGCTTCGGATCCAGCAGCCGGATCAGCTGATTGACCGTCCCGGCGTTGCCGTCCGTTAAAACGATGTGACGCGGCACGACTTGCCGAATCGCATCGCGAAAAAAAACGAAATGCGTGCAGCCGAGCACGATCGCGCCGTAACGCTCCAGCTCGAACGGCGCGAACTGCTCGCGCAAGTAGGCGATCACCTCCGGACCGTCCAGCATTCCCCGCTCGGCGAACGCGACGAGACCCGGCAGGCCGAGCGTGTCGACCTGGCCCGGCGATTCCAGCCGGCCGAGCAGCGTCTGAAATTTATGCTCCTTGAGCGTAAGCGGCGTCGCCGTGACGAGCACGCGCCTTCCCGATTCGCGCACCGACTCGAGCGCCGGCTTGACGGCCGGCTCCATGCCGATGATCGGGAACGAATACCGGCTGCGCAAATCGTCGACGGCCGCGCTCGTCGCCGTGTTGCAGGCGATGACGATCGCCTTCACTTCATGGTTGCGCAAAATGTCGTCGATGCAAGCCGTGACGAAGCCGTACACTTCTTCTTTGCTATGTACGCCGTAAGGCACGTTGAGCGTATCGGCATAGTAGACGTACGATTCGGCGGGGAGCCTGCGGCACGCTTCCTGCAGCACCGTCAGTCCCCCGACGCCCGAATCGAAAAAGACGATTTTCATACCCGTTCCTCGCTTTAGTCTAGGTGTCGACCGGTTATCCGTCGCCGCGGCCGCGTCTCGGCAGCGAGCCTCCGTCCGGCATCAAGTCGGCGCCGAGCGTCGGCTCGAACGCTTCCGGCCGCCACGACCTCCGACCGTTCCGCTTCGGACGGTCCTGCTTGATCTGGACCGTCTGCGCGTACGCCAAGCTTTCCAGCAGCGACTTGCCCGCTCCGGGATTCGGAGCTTGCCCCGCGGCGTCGCCATCGCGGCGTTCCGCGTCCGGCCGGCCCGGATTCGTCGCCGCGGCGCGCCGCAGGTCGCGAACGCGCGTCTCCAGAAGCTTCATTTCGGCGCTCCAGTCGCGATCCGCCTGCCGGTCTCTCGACAACGCGCGTTCCATGGCGATCCGTTTAATCGATTCGTTCAAGCTTGTCACCGCCCGGTCGTTCGTATTGCCGCCCGCCGGACGATTCGCATCGTGCCGCCGGCAACTCGGCTGTTTTCTCCTTCGTCTGAAGCCGTCAAGTTGATTCTATCATAGCACGAATCGCGCGTCCGTGTTCCCCCATTTTCGGCGGAAGCGACCCGCGTCCGGCATTTTCCCCTACCAGAGTCCAGATATCGGTCCCGCCACGGGTCCGTTTTGGTCCGCGCCGCTCCCCGATACAATGAATGTAACAAAGTTCGCAGAGGTGTGAAGGAGCAATGAAAGAAAAGAAAAAGCTGTATATCGTTTTGACCGACACGGGGACCTGGTTTACCAGGATGATCAAAGCGTATACGAAAGAGCCGTACAACCATGCGTCGCTCGCGTTCGACGAAGAGCTGAGCGACGTGTACAGCTTCGGCAGAAAATGCGAGTCCAACCCGTTTCGCGGCGGCTTCGTCAAAGAAAACATGCTGGGCCCGCTCTTTATCGACGAACGTCGCGGGACGACGTGCGCCGTGTACGAATGCGAGGTCGGCAAGGCGGCGTACGAACGGATCCGCCAAACGGTCGCCGACATGGGGCGGAACGAAACCGACTATAAATACAACGCCATCGGCTTGCTCGGCGTCGCGCTTCGAATCAAAATCAACCGCCGCAACGCCTATTTTTGCTCGCAGTTCGTGACGGCGATGTTCCAGGCGGGCGGCGTATCGCTCACCGCCAAATGCCCGGAGTTCACGACGCCGGGCGACTTGGGGAGATCCGCTCGCGCGAAGCTCGTTTATTCGGGCTATTTGCGGGATTATGAGCCGCTGCGAAGCCGGATCGCAGCAAGCCGCGACGAGCTCCGGCTTGCGACGGTATAACGCGCCGCCATCGATGCGGCGCGGTGCGCGTCACGTTCTCGGCTTGGCCCGGTTCGTCGGCGCAGCGGTCAGCGGATCGTCGGGCCAATAATGTTTCGGATAGCGTCCCTTCAAATCTTTTTTCACTTCGAAATACGTATGGCGCCAAAAGCTGGCCAAATCGCGCGTTACTTGCACGGGCCTCATCGCCGGCGACAGCAAATGCATCGTGATCGGCACGCGCCCGTTGCAGGCGAGCGGCGTCCGCGTCATGCCGAACAGCTCCTGCAGCTTGACGGCAAGCGACGGAGCGGCCGGATCGCCGTAATCGACCGGAATGCGCGAGCCGCTCGGAACGACGATGTGCGAGGGCGCCTCCTCGTCCAGTCTGCGCTTCTGCTCCCACGTCAGCAGCGAGTCGAGAGCGGACGCGAGCGGCAGCTTCTGCAGATCGCCGCGGCTCCGCATCCCTTGGACGAACGGGAGCAGCCACCGTTCCATCGACGCCGAAAGCGCCTCGTCGGACAAGTCCGGCCATTCCGGCTCCGCTTCCGGCTCGTGCATGCGCATGAACAGGACGCGCTTCTGCAGCCGCCGGGCGGCGTCCGTCCACGGCAGCATGCCGATTCCGGCGGAGCGGACGCCGGCGAGCAGCGCGCGGGAGATCGCGCTCGCATCCGGCTTCGGCTCGGGCACGTCGCCGAGCACGATCGCGCCGAGCCGCTTTCTCCTGCGGGCGCGCACGGCCCCCGCCGCATCGTCCCACTCCACGACCGACCGCTCTTCGATCGTCTCCGCCATCGCCGTCTCGAGCTCCTTCAGCCGGACCGGCGCCGCCAGCTTGATCCGGCTGTCCGTGCCGGCGTCGTCGAGCTCGGCGGCGACCAAATACGCCGCTTCGGATATCGTCTGCGGCTGGGAGAAGGCCGCGCCCCGGCCGCCGCTGAGCAAATACCGGCCGTCCTCCCGCCTTTGGGCGATCCGGTCCGGAAACGCCATAGCGAGCAGCAGCCCGCACGAATCGCTGTCGACCGCGCCCCCGCCTTCGATGCCGAGCAGCCGGCGGATGCGATCGGCTTCGGCCCATATGCGCGCCGCCGCAGCGCGATCCGCCCGCTCGTCGTCCGCCGCGCGCCCGCTGCCGCCGCGACCGGGCCGCATTCGGCCGACCGCATCCAGCCGCGGGCGCAAATCGGCGGCGTGCGGGCCGGAGGC